>NZ_JBFUGW010000071.1:0-25391 GCF_056402735.1 Rhizobacter sp. P3_C12 | reverse complement strand
GCTCTGCGTCGCGTTGACGGTCAGCTTGTGGATGCCGGGTTTCGCGTTGGAGTAGGCGCGCTGCGAGACGACGGCCGCGTTGCTGCCGGCCGGCAGGCTCAGGCCGGTCGTCACGACGCTGGTGACGGCCGAGGCCGGCTTCAGCACCACGCCGTCGACCGCGAACTCGAACGCGGCGAGCGTGGTGCCGGCGTCCAGCCGCACGGTGGCCTGCAGGTCGAAGCGCTGGCCGGGCAGGAAGCGCGCGATCACCGGCGGGTTCGGGTCGTTCGACGTGAACAGTTCGCTCGGCGGCACGAGGCGCGTGACATTCGGCGCGGCCTGGGCGGCGGCAGCGGCGAGCAGGAGGGCGGCAACGGCGAGGCGGTTCATTTCGGGGACTCCAGGAGAACGGATGCGGATTCGGGGTCGAGCACGAGGCGCACGAACGAGGCGCGGCCGTCGGCCTCGCGTTGCGCGCCGACCTGCAGCGTGCCGGTCAGCGAGACGAGGCCGGGGCGGTACGAGATGGTCCGCGCAGCGAGCGGGCCGGCCAGGTGCAGGTAGAGCGTGGAGGCGGGCAGGTCGTCGGCGAAGCTCTCGTCCTCGTCGCCGAGCGAGACGGGCAGCGGCGTCAGCAGCGCGATGCCGGGGGCGGCGGTCGCAGCATCCTGGTGCGCCAGGTAGCCGGTGATGCGCACCGGCTGGCCGTCGAGCGACAGCAGGCGCGCGCTGGGCGCGAGGCCGCGTGGCCCGACCGGCAGCTGGAAGAACTCGCGGAACTTCAGATCGGCAGGCACGGGCCCGGCCTGGGCCGCGACAGAACCCAGCAGCGTGGCCGCACACAGCAGCCACGCCTTCCAACGACGACGCATGGGTCTCCCTCCACGACTCCCCGAGCTGCCAGATGATCGCGGGGCGCCATGACAGGGGCGTGACGTTGGCTCAATACCTCGCCTCAATAGTTCAGCAGCACGACCTCGTCGACGAAGGCGGTGTTGTCGCCGGTGGTGTTCTGGCCCGCGAAACGCAGCGTGTGCGCGCCGGCACCGAGCGCGATCGGCGGGGTCGTGAACGACTCGAACTGCGTCGACCCCGGCGTGAAGCTGCCCAGCAGGTTGCCGTCGAGGTAGACGCCGAGGGCCTGCACGCCGCCGAAGCTCCAACCCCGCCGCGCCGCCTTGAAACGCACCGCGTACCGCCCCGCCGACAGGTCGGCCAGGCCCTGGCTCATCGCCCCACCGCTTTGCACGAAGGCCGTCTGCAGGCCCTCCGGCGCGGCCGCCGCGCCGAACGCGCTGCCGTTCTTCTGCAGGCCCGAGCCGCTGGTGCCGCTCTCCGGCGAGAAGGTCCAGGCCGCGTTCGCCGCGCCGTACTGCACGCCGTTGCCCGTCGCCACCCCCGGCGACTCGAAGCCCGGGTTCTGCGGCAGGATGCCCACCCAGCAGCGCTTGGCCACCCCGACGATCGGGTCGACAAAGGTCGCGTTGTCGCAGGCCACCGGGCCGCTGCGCGTCAGCAAGCGGTACGACGACTGTGCGCCGTAGGCCACGGTCCGCGTGCGGTCGAAGCTGCAGCTCTGGCCCTCCAATGCGCACGGCGCCCAGATGCCGATCGCCGGCGGCCGCTCGGTGTCGCTCAGCTCGCAGTGCTTCACGACGTTCGGCACCGGGTCGCCGAAGGTCGCGTTGTTGCAGTCGACGCTGCCGTTGAAGCTGCCGTAGACGAAGCTGCTGCCGCTGCCGTAGCGCACGCCGCGCACGCCTTCGAAGAGGCACTGCCCGGCCTCCGCCGCGCAGCTCGCCCAGGCAGCCCCCGTCCCCGCCGTGCGGAAGGTGCGCACACCTGGCTGGACGCCGCGGAAGTAGATGTAGCGGCCGTCCTGGTCGGCACTCGCGATGCCGGCCGCGCCGGTGAAGGCACTGCCGTTCCACACCTCGACGCCGTCAATGCTGACGCGCCGGTCGATGCCGAAGCGCGGGATGCCGATCACGCCGACCGAGCCGGTGTGCGAGCTGCTGTCCACCGTCATCGTGAAGCTGCCGTCGCTGCCGCGGTCCCAGCTGTTCCTGACGCGCTTGCTGCCGTCAAAGCTCAGCTGGCCCTCGACGTGCGTGAGGTCGCCGGGGTGCGGGATCACGCCGTACTGCTGCCCCTTCACCGTGGTCGGGCTGATGCCCAGCGTGTAGAAGGTCAGCGCCGAGGTCGGCCCGGACGACCAGCCGTGGGCGTAGCTGACGAACCATGGCGCATAGCCGCCGCTGCCGCCGTCGGCGCCATAGCCCTCCCAGAAGGTCCGGGTGCTGCGCGTCGGGTGGTTGTACATGAAGCCCCACTGGCGGCGCATCAGGTCCAGCGCATCGGCATCGCGCGAGGCCACCGACATCGCCATCAGCTGCATCGAGCCCGCGAAGCCGGAGATGTTGCGCCCCCACTCCGGCGTCAGCGCGCCCAGCGTGCCGAGGTTGGAGTTCAGGTAGCGGGCGATGGCCGCCGGCTTGTCGGCGTTGTCGGTCACCCCGTACCAGACCGCGAGCGAGTTGCCGTCCTGCGGCAGCAGCGTGCTGTCCGGGTTGTCGCGGTAGGCGCCGGCCGCGGCGTCCCACAGCGTGGCGTTGATGCGCGACTTCAGCGTCGCGGCCGCATTCGCGTAGGCCGTGGCCGTCGCGCCCTCGCCCACCGCGCCGGCCAGCGTGGCGCCGGTGACGAGTGCGCGGTACAGCATCGCATTCGCCGCGATGTTCTCGCCGCCCTGCCCGCCGCGCGCCCAGTCGTTGGTGCCGGTCACGTGCAGCAGCCCGTGCGCGCCGTTCACCTTGGCCTGGATGAAGGCCATGCCCTGCTTGTAGCGCGGCCAGATCGAGCGCAGCCAATCGGTGTCGCCGCTGTAGAGGTGGTAGGTCTCGGTGCCGATCAGCGTCCACAGGTGGTAGGTGTCGGAGCCGTACAGGTCGAAGGGCGGGCCGGAGTACGGCAGCTCGCCGCTCGCCTTCTGGCTGTCGTACAGGCGCTGCAGCGCGTTCTTCACCGACAGCGTGTCGGCGGTCGACACATAGCCCACCGCAGCCGAGATGCCGAGGTCGCCCGACCACACCGTGCGGTCGCGCTTGGCGGCATCGGTCAGCACCGTGGTGCCGCCACTGACCACGGCGGTGTTGTCCCAGCCCGTGGCGAGCAGCTTGCGGCCCTGGTCGGGCGCGATGGTGTTGGTCTGCACCGTGTAGGCGCCGGCGTACCAGAGCTTGTTCAGCAGGTCGTCGTTGCTGTAGAAGTAGTTCGGGTAGGCGCTCGGGTCGCTCATCGATGGCGCCGGCGTGAAGCGCAGCCGGATGTTGGCGAGGTGCACCCAGCCGTCGGAGTTCATGAACAGCGTCAGGTAGCGGAAGCCGCCGCGCAGGCTCGCCGCCGGCATCGTGTACGAGGTGCCGGTCGTGCTGTTGACGCCCGCGAAGATGGCCCCGTCGGTCGAGCTGCTCGCGCCCGCGTTCAGGCCGGCGTTGGAGCCGTCGCTGAGGGGGCCGACGTACTCGCTCGACTCGGTGAAGGCGAGGCCGACCGATTCGGCGTTGCTGCCGGCGGCGGGGACGTCCAGCGAGACGAAACCGCCGACCTCCTTGCCGAAATCCAGCACCACGTAGCTGCCGCGGCCCGACATCATCGCGGTGTTGCCGGTCAGCAGGTTGCCGGGGTTCTGCACCGTGCCGACGGTCTTGAAGACCGCGACCGGAGCCAGCGTGCGCGACGACGGGGACAGCATGTACTGGCTCCACGGTGTCGTCGCCGCCGCGGCGGCGGCCTTCTCCGGCGCACCGGCCGATGCGGTCGCGCTGCGTGGCGCCGAGGCCGTGCCGCCGCTGTCGCCGTCGCTGTTCCCGCCGCTCCCGCCGCAGCCGCCGAGCAAGGCGCCCGCTGCCGTCGCCCACGCGACGATGAAGAATCTCACTGCGTTGCGTCCCTGCATGCTTGCCTCCTGGTGGTGGGGCGGGACTCTACGGAGTGTGAAAGCGCCTATCAAACGACGAATGCTGATCGGCGGGATAAGAGACGCTTATGCGGGCGCTCGGCGCTGCGGGCGTTTGCAAGC
Organism: Rhizobacter sp. P3_C12; assembly: GCF_056402735.1. NCBI lineage: Bacteria > Pseudomonadati > Pseudomonadota > Betaproteobacteria > Burkholderiales > Sphaerotilaceae > Rhizobacter > Rhizobacter sp. P3_C12. The sequence continues at coordinate 21,328 of NZ_JBFUGW010000071.1, read as the reverse complement.
GCTGTCAGGGCCGGCGCCACGACGGAATCGCGGGAAGAACCTGAGTGATGGGACGACCGCCGGCCCGATCGGCTGGCAGCCGCCTCGGGGTTCACCATGAGCGGGGGTTTTCAGTTCACCGGCGTCAGCTTCGCCACCGACAAGGCCAGCCACTTCATGCCGTGCCGGCCGAAGTTGATCTGCGCCCGCGCATCGTCGCCGGCGCCTTCCAGCGTCACGATCACACCTTCGCCGAACTTGGTGTGGAACACGCCCTGCCCGGTGCGCAGCCCGTGGCTGGAGGTGGTCTTCGGCCCGCCCGGCTGCGCCACCGACTGCGGCCGCGGCTCGACCCGCCCGGCGCCGACGATCGAGTTCAGCCCCGAGCCGCGGGCCCAGGCCGCCTGGTACTCGCGCGCAAAGCCCGAGCCGAAGCCCTGGTTGCGCGGCGTGATCCATTTCAGCGCCGCCTCGGGCAGCTCGTCGAAGAAGCGGCTCTTGACGTTGTAGCGCGTCTGCCCGTGCAGCATGCGCGTCTGGCTGAAGCTCAGGTACAGCCGCTTGCGCGCGCGCGTGATCGCGACGTACATCAACCGCCGCTCTTCCTCGAGCCCGTCGATGTCGGACACGCTGTTCTCGTGCGGGAACAGCCCCTCCTCCAGCCCGGTGATGAAGACCGCATCGAACTCCAGCCCCTTGGCCGAGTGCACCGTCATCAGCTGCAGCGCATCCTGCCCGGCCTGCGCCTGGTTGTCGCCGGCCTCCAGCGAGGCATGCGTCAGGAAGGCGGCGAGCGGCGACATGATCTCGCCGGTCTCGGCATCGGGCGTCTGCTCGAGCGCCGCGATCGTCTCGGCGCCGCCGTGCTCGTCGACCGGCAGCGCCACCGCGTTCTTGCCGAAGCCCTCCTGCGTGACGAAGGCCTCGGCCGCGTTGACCAGTTCGTCGAGGTTCTCGAGCCGGTCCTTGCCTTCCTTGTCGGTCTTGTAGAAATCGATCAGGCCCGAGGCATGCAGCATGTGCTCGATGATCTCGCGCAGCGTCTGCCCGCGCGTCGCCTCGCGCATCGCGTCGACCAGCGCGGTGAAGGCCTGCAGGTTGCCGCCCGCCTTGCCGCTCAGCGCACCGACGCTCTGGTACAGGCTGCGCCCGCTCTGGCGCGCCGCATCCTGCAGCTGCTCGATCGAGCGCGCGCCGATGCCGCGCGTCGGGAAGTTGACGACGCGCAGGAAGCTGGTGTCGTCGTTCGAGTTCTCGATCAGGCGCAGGTAGCTCAGTGCATGCTTGACCTCGGCGCGCTCGAAGAAGCGCAAGCCCCCGTACACCTTGTACGGAATGGCGGCATTGAACAGCGCGCTCTCGATGACCCGGCTCTGCGCGTTGCTGCGGTACAAGATGGCGATGTCGCGGCGCGCGATGCCGTCGCGGTGCAGCTGGCGCGCCTCGTCGACGAACCACTGCGCCTCGGCAAAATCGCTGGTGGCCTCGTAGACGCGCACCGGCTCGCCGGGGCCCGCCTCGGTGCGCAGGTTCTTGCCGAGCCGCCGCGAGTTGCGCGAGATCAGCTCGTTGGCCGCGTCGAGGATGTTGCCGAACGAGCGGTAGTTGCGCTCCAGCTTGATCACCTGCTCGACGTGGAACTCGCGCTCGAAATCGGCCATGTTGCCGACCTGCGCGCCGCGGAAGGCGTAGATGCTCTGGTCGTCGTCGCCGACTGCCAGCACCGCGGCGTGCGGGCCGGCGAACATCTTCAGCCAGGCGTACTGCAGCTTGTTGGTGTCCTGGAACTCGTCGACCAGGATGTGCCGGAAGCGCCGCTGGTAGTGCTCGCGCAGCGGTGCGTTGTCGCGCATCAGCTCGTAGGTGCGCAGCATCAGCTCGGCGAAATCGACCACGCCCTCGCGCTGGCACTGCGCCTCGTAGGCCTCGTACACGCGCACCAGCGTGCGCTCCTGCTCGTCGCGCTGCTCGACGTCCTTCGGGCGGCGCCCTTCTTCCTTGGCACCGGCGATGAACCAGGTGACCTGCTTCGGCACGAAGCGTTCCTCGTCGAGGTTCATCGCCTTGATGACCCGCTTGACGGCCGACAGCTGGTCGGCCGAATCGAGGATCTGGAAGCCCTGCGGCAGCGCGGCGAGCTTCCAGTGCGCGCGCAGGAAGCGGTTGCACAGCCCGTGGAAGGTGCCGATCCACATGCCGCGCACCGGCACCGGCAGCATCGCGCCGAGCCGCGTCAGCATCTCCTTCGCGGCCTTGTTGGTGAAGGTCACCGCCATCACGCCGCCGGGCGTCAGCTGGCCGGTCTGGATCAGCCACGCGATGCGCGTGGTCAGCACGCGCGTCTTGCCGGAGCCGGCGCCCGCCAGGATCAGCGCCGGGCGTGCCGGCAGCGTCACCGCGGCGAGCTGCTCGGGGTTCAGGTTGTCGAGGAGGCGGCCGTCGGCACCGGGGTCGCGCTGGGGAGAGAGGTGCTCGCTGGAGCCGTCGTCATGCATCCGTCGATTGTAGGGATGGACGTTGCCGGGGGCGTTTCCTACGATCCGACATGGATTCAGGCTTCGCCACCCCGCGCGGCCCGCAGCGCCTGCCGTGGGTCGACACCGCGAAGGCGGTGGGCATCGTGCTGATGTTCTACGGGCACGTGGTGCAAAGCCGTGCCGGCGACAACGCGTCGGCCGTCGACCAGCTGCGGTTGATCTACGCCTTCCACATGCCGCTGTTCTTCGTGCTGGCCGGGCTGTTCTTCCACCCGGTCGCCGCGCTGCTGCCGCGCCTGCGCACGCTGGCCCGGCTGCGCCTGGTGCCGGTGCTGTTCTTCGGGCTGCTGCTGCTGCCGCTGTGGTCGCTCAGCGCGGTGAAGCACCACTTCGCGTGGTGGTACTACGCGCAGCCGCTGGGCGCCGCCTACCTGCGCGGCATGCCGGAGCTGAACTGGGTGACCTGGTTCCTCGTCTGCATGTTCGTCTGCGAGGCGATGGCGCTGGTGGTGTTGCCGCGGCTTCGGCATGTGGCGGCGCAGCTGGTGTTCGCGGCCGCCTGCATCGCCGGCGGCGTGTTCCTGTGCAACCACGGCGACGCGCTGGGCGGCTGGGTCGCGCAGGTCAGCCGCACCTGGTTCGTGCGCGAGGCGATCGTCGCGCTCGGCTTCTACACGATCGGGCAGGTGCTGCGGCCCTTCCTGCAGCAGCTCGCCACGCACCGCGGCATGGCCTTGCTGGTGACGCTCGCCTGCACCAGCGCGCTGCTCGCGACCTACCGGCTGAACCACCCGCACGATGCGCAGGCGGTGATGATGGCGGCGGCACAGCATGGCGACGCGTTCGGCTTCGCGTTCAGCGCGCTGGCCGGCACGCTGGCGGTACTCGGCCTCGCGATGCTGCTGCCGGCCACGCGGGTGGCGGCGTGGATCGGCCGCAACAGCCTGCCGCTGATGGGCCTGAACGGCGTGTTCTTCCACTTCTTCAACCCGAAGCTGGCCGAGAGCCTCTTGCTGGCCGACACGCCGGGGGCCGTCACGGCGTATGCGGTGGCGATCAGCGCGGTGTCGCTGCTCGCGTGCGTGCCGTTGGTGGCGCTGCTGAACCGGTTCGCGCCGCAGTTCATCGGCAAGGCGCGCCATCCGACAGCCGGGAGGCCAGAAACAGGGCCGGCCGAGGGGGCAAGCCCCGCCGCGTAGAATTCGTCACCGGGCCCAAATTTTGGCGCCCGGTTTTTCGTTTCGGCGCCCTCGCATTGCTTCGAGGCCTTCTGCCGGGCGGCCGGGTTCCAAGTCAAGCGCTCTTCCCCACCCTTTGGAGCCTGACCATGGAAATCTTCGACTACGACAACGTCCTGCTGCTGCCGCGCAAGTGCCGCGTCGAGAGCCGCGCCGAATGCGATGCCTCGACCGAACTCGGTGGCCGCACGTTCAAGCTGCCGGTGGTGCCGGCCAACATGAAGACGGTGGTCGACGAGCCGATCACGCAGTGGCTGGCCGCCAACGGCTACTTCTACGTGATGCACCGCTTCGACCTCGACAACGTCGCGTACGCGAAGCGCATGCGCGAGCGCGGCCTGTTCGTCTCGATCAGCTCGGGCGTGAAGGCCGACGACTACGCGGTCATCGACCGGCTCGCGGCCGACGGCGTCGGCGCCGACTACATCACCATCGACATCGCGCACGGCCATGCCGAGAGCGTGCGCAAGATGATCGACCACATCCGCCAGCGCCTGCCGAAGACTTTCATCATCGCCGGCAACGTCGGCACGCCCGAGGCGGTGATCGACCTGGAGAACTGGGGCGCCGACGCGACCAAGGTCGGCATCGGCCCGGGCAAGGTCTGCATCACGCGGCTGAAGACCGGCTTCGGCACCGGCGGCTGGCAGCTGAGCGCGCTGAAGTGGTGTGCCCGCGTCGCGACCAAGCCGATCATTGCCGACGGCGGCATCCGCGACCATGGCGACATCGCGAAGAGCGTGCGCTTCGGCGCCGCGATGGTGATGATCGGCTCGCTGTTCGCCGGCCACGAGGAATCGCCCGGCAAGACGGTCGAGGCCGATGGCAAGCTCTTCAAGGAGTACTACGGCTCGGCCAGCGACTTCAACAAGGGCGAATACAAGCACGTCGAGGGCAAGCGCATCCTCGAGCCGGTGAAGGGCAAGCTGGCCGACACGCTGCGCGAGATGCGCGAGGACGTGCAGAGCTCGATCAGCTACGCCGGGGGTACGCGGCTGGCCGACATCCGCAAGGTGAACTACGTGATCCTGGGTGGGGACAACGCGGGGGAACATCTTTTGATGTAGCGGCATCGCCGGCGTGTGTCAGACCCGACACGCGGCGACACCCGCCCCCACGAAGACGCAACCTGCGCGCAACACGGTTTCGCTTGAATCGACCGGTGCGGCAGCGCCGCGCCCGCACCTGCGGGCGGACGCCGCCGTCCCCTCGATCCAAAGGAAAACCTGTGAAGCTGAGATTGTTCGCGCCCCTGCTCGCGGCCGTGGCGGCCGCGCCCCTCTTGTTGACCGGCTGCGGCGGCAGCAGCGACGACGGCCCGGGCTACGTCCGCCTCGTCAATGCCACCTCCACCTACGCGTCGCTGGACCTGTACGACAACGACACGAAGGCCAACGCGGCGGTGGCCACCAACACCGTCGGCGACTACGCGACGATCGGCTCGGGCGCCTACACCTTCTACCTGAAGCCCGCCGGCTCGAGCACCGCGGTGGCGTCCGCCGTGCAATCGGTCAGCGACGGCGTGCACAACACGCTGGTCGCCTACAACACGTCCGGCAGCCTGCGCACCCGCTACCTGAGCGACAACGAGGCGGCGCCGACCTCGGGCACCGCGAAGTTCCGCGTCTTCAACACCTCGTACGAGGCCGGCAACGTCGACGTGTACGTCACCACGCCGACCGACACGCTGACCAACGCCACCGCGAATGCGCCGACCATCGGCGGGGAGCGCTTCTCGAGCTACGGCGAGATCACCGCCGGCACCTACCGGATCCGCGTCACCGCCGCCGGCGACAAGACCGACCTGCGGCTGGACATCCCGTCGGTCACGCTGACCGACCAGCAGATCCTGACGCTGGTGCTGACCTCCACGCCGGGCGGCGTGCTGGTCAACGGCCTGCTGATCAACCAGCAGGGCCCGCTGCAGGCGCAGGTGAACGGCTTTGCGCGCGTGCGGCTGGTGGCCGGCGCGTCGGCCTCGGGCACCGTGGCGGCCACCGTCAACGGCATCAACCTGTCCAGCGGCACCGTCTCCACCGGCAAGCCGCCGGCGATCGGCAGCTACCTGCAGGTGCCGGCCGGCGCGCTCGCGACCAGCGTGTCGATCAACGGCACCGACGTGAGCCCGAGCGGCCTGACTGCCGCGCCCGGCGCCGACCTGACGCTGCTGGTGCTGGGCAGCGCCGCAGCCCCGCAGGTCGCGCTGATCAGCGACGACAACAGCCCGGCGCTGACCAGCGGGTACGTGAAGCTGCGGCTGATCAACGGCGTGAACGGCCTGAACTCGGCGCTGACGCTGCAGGCCAACAACGGCGTGCTGACCAAGAGCTCGAACATCGCGTTCGGCACCGCCGGCGACGCGACCCAGGTGATCAACAGCACCACCGCGAGCCCGACGCCGCTCGAGGTCGACTCGGCCACCTCGTCGAGTGCGCTGTACACCGGCAACGTGGCGCTGCTGACGCCGGGGGTCTACACGCTGTTCATGCTGGGGGATGCGGCCACGCCGTCGGCCGTGCTGCGGCTGGACCGCTAGCAATGACAACCCCTCGCCCGTCGAGTACGCCGGGCGGTCCCCCGAGGGGACGCGGGCCGGCTTGGGAGCGGCCCGGCGCTCGGCCCGCCCGGCCTCAGGGAATGAGTCTGAGCGTCAGCGCGATGCCGAACGCCCCATCCGCCGCACGCGCCAGGCTCAGCGTGCCGCCGAGCTGCCGCGCGATCTGCGAGACGATCGCCAGGCCCAGGCCGCAGTGCCCGAGCGAGCTGCGCTGGCGGTCCAGCCGCACGAAGGGCTGCAGCGCCTGGCCGAATTCGGCGTCGTTCAGGCCCGGGCCGTGGTCGTACACCGCGATCGTCACGCCGCCTTCGCAGCGGCACAGGTCGACGATCACCGGCCGCTGGCCGTAGGCGAGCGCGTTGTCGACCAGGTTGCTGAGCAGCCGCTGCACCGCGATGTCGGGCAGCAGTTCGTCGACGCCGTCGCCGCGCAGCGTGACGCCGGGATCGGCATACATCGCGACCACCGCGCGCCCGGTGTCCCACAGCGGCTGCAGGCGGCCGAGCTGGATGTCGGCGCCGCCCTGCACATAGGCGAGGAACTGGTCGACGATGCGCTGCACCGAACCGAGGTCCTGCAGCAAGGCATCGCCCACCGGCTCGTCGCACTGCGTCTCGATGCGCAGGCGCAGCCGCGCGAGCGGCGTGCGCAGGTCGTGCGACACGCCGGCCAGCAGCTGGCCGCGCGTGCGGTCGGCCTCGTCGAGGCTGCGCGCCAGCGAGTTGAAGGCGCGCGCGATCTGCTGCAGCTCGTCGCTCGCGCCGGCCGGCAGCTCGATCGCGCGCAGCGCGCCGCGCCGCGTCGCGATCTCGTGCGCCAGCCGCTTCAGCGGCAGCGCGATCACCCGGAAACCGATCCACAGGCTCAGCGCCGCGGTGCCGAACAGCAAGGCCAGCACCGCCAGCAAGGTGATCGTCGGCGCATTGCGCGGCGACGCGTGGCGGTGCACGAAGTTCCAGCGCTCTCCCTCGATGTCGGCCTCGATGCGCAGCACCAGGCCGTTGCGGTCGCTGATGTCGAGCACCGCGTCATGGCCGAGCGAGCGGGTGACGATGTCCTGCAGCCCGCTCGGCAGCTCGATCGACGGCTGGCGCAGCGGGCCGACGATGTCGGGCCCGCCATCGGGCGCGCCGCTGCGGCCGACCCAGAACGGGCCATACGACAGCTCCACCGCAACGCGGTCGCGCTCGTCGGGTGGCGTGGTCAGCAGGTTCTGCTGCGCCTGGTGCGCCTCGCCGACCACCGCCACCAGCATGCCCTCGCTGAACGGCTCGAACAGCAGCGTGCGCAACAGCAGCAGCTGCGCGATCAGCGACGCGACGCTGATCAGCCCCACCAGCCAGGTGACGCGGCCGGCCAGCGAGCGGGGCAGCCAGCGCATCAGCGCGACGTTTCAGGCACGAACATGTAGCCGTGGCCGCGCACCGTCTGGATGAAGCGCGGGGTGCCGGGATCGGATTCGACGAGCTTGCGCAGGCGCATCACGGTGACGTCGATCGCGCGCAGCAGCAGCGATTCGCTGCGCGAGTGCGACACCGCCAGCAGCCGCTCGCGCGACACCGCGACCCCCGGGTTCGCCACCAGCTCGGCCAGCACCGAGAACTCGACAGTGCTCAGCACGCGCGTGGCACCGTTGCGGAACAGGCAGCGCGCGCTCACGTCGAAGACGCTGCCGCCGAACTTGACCGGCGCCTGGTTCATCTGCGACAGGCCCGGCGGCACGATCGCGCGGCGCAGCACCGCATGCACGCGCGCCAGCAGCTCGCGCGCCGAGAACGGCTTGCCGAGGAAATCGTCGGCGCCCATCTCGAGGCCGAGCACGCGGTCGATCTCCTCGCTGCGCGCGGTCAGGATGATGATCGGCACCCGGTCCCCCTCGGAGCGCAGCTTCTGGCAGGCCTGCAGCCCGCTCATGCCGGGCAGGCTCACGTCGAGCACCACCAGGTCGGGGCGCAGCCGGTGGATGCGGCGCAGCAGGTCCTCGGCGGTGGCCATGCCGGTGACGACCAGGCCCTGCTTCTCCAGGTAGTCGCACAGCATCGTGCGCAGCGGGTTGTCGTCTTCGACGACGTAGAGGTGGTACGGCTTGGTCATGGACGGAAGCTTAGTGAGCCGGCGTTGCGCGCTTGCTTCTGGCAGATGTCCCTGCATGTCCGATCATGTCAAGCCGAACCGGACGACACATCAATCCGCCCACATGCCCCGGCGATCGCCGGGCTCGGCACCGGCGGCGAGCCGCTTCGACCAGCGGGCGGCGCGTTCCTTCGCGGCGGAACTGGCGACCGCGCAGCTGCCGTCCTGCAGGTAGGCGACGGCCGCGGCCGTCAGCGATTCCGCCGGGTCGCCGAGCGCTCCGCTGAAGGTGTCGGTCCCGGCGCACGTGGCGGCGATGCCGTTCCAGAAGCCGCCCTCGCCGAGCGCGTTGGTGCTCTCGAAGTTGACCGCGCTGTAGGTGTTGCCGCAGGACGCGCGCGGCTGGAAGCCGACCGGCTTGCCGCAGCTCGTGCCGCCGATCGTCACGACCTCGGCATAGGGCTTCAGCCCGTTCACGACCAGCTCGCTGGCCGAGCAGGTGCGCGCGCCGGTCAGCACCACCACGCGCGGGAACGCCGCCGCGCCCGGCACCGAGCCGAGCAGGTAGGCGCCGTTCGAGCTGGCGTGCCGACCGTTGAACGTGAGCCGCGCGAACACCTCGTCGCGCCGGGCGGAGCCGGTCGCGAGCGTCGCGAGCAGCGCGGCCGTCGAGACGCGGCCGCCGCCGTTGTAGCGCAGGTCCAGGATCAGCTCGGTCGCGCCGGCCGCGCGGAACTGCGCCACCGCGTCGATCAGCGGATCCTCGGCCTGCGTGAGGAAGTCCTTCAGCACCAGGTAGCCGGCCTTCGTGCCGTTCGCGAGCGTCAGCAGCCGCGTCACCGGCACCGGCGTCAGCGCATAGGTGCCGGCCGTCACCGTGACGGTCTTCGGCCCGGCCGGCGCATCGATCACCAGCGTCAGCACGTCGCCGGCCTGCGCCGGCGTCAGCGCCGAGAAATCGTCGGCCGCCACCAGCTCGGCGGCGCTGCGGCCGTTGACCGAGCTGATCACGTCGCCACGCAGCAGCCCGGCGGTGGCGGCCGGCGACAGCGGCTCGACGTAGCGCACCTTCAGCGGCAACTGCAGCTCCAGCCCGTTGACCGAGACGCCGTAGCCGAGCGTGCGGCCGTCGCCATAGAACTGGTTGTACGACGCGCTGCTCTCGATGTAGCTCCAGCGGTCGGCCGGCACCGGCGCGGCGCCGGTGAACAGCAAGGCGTCGAAGTAGTCCGGCACGCTCGCGTAGGGGCCGGGATCGGGGCTCGGCGAGCTGCCGCTCCAGTAGTACCAGTCGGCCATGTAGCCGCGCAGCCAGGTCTTCTGGGTGCCGAGGTCGCAGCTGGGGGCGCCGCCGTTCAGCGGCAGGCCGTCGTCGTTGCCGCCGCAGCCGGCGAGCACGGTCAGCAGGGCCAGGCTGGCGGAGGCGAACAGCTTCGTGGGCAGGGGTCGCATGGTGGCTCTCCCGGTTGCCGCATCAGTGCGGGGATCCCCGCCACCATAGCAGCAGGTGCCCCCCGCCTACAATTCCGCCTTCCCCCTGCCCCCAGCCTGCGCCACCATGTCCGAGCTTGCCAAATCGTTCGAACCCGCCCCGATCGAAGCCCGCTGGGCGCCGCTGTGGGAGCAGCAGGGCCTGTACGAGCCCACGCTGGACGCGAGCAAGCCCTCGTTCAGCATCCAGCTGCCGCCGCCCAACGTCACCGGCACGCTGCACATGGGGCACGCGTTCAACCAGACCATCATGGACTCGTTGACCCGCTGGCACCGCATGAAGGGCGACAACACGCTGTGGGTGCCGGGCACCGACCACGCCGGCATCGCGACGCAGATCGTCGTCGAGCGCCAGCTCGAGGCGGCCGGCCAGAGCCGCCACGACCTCGGCCGCAAGAACTTCGTCGCCCGCGTGTGGGAATGGAAGGAGCAGTCGGGCTCGACCATCACGCAGCAGATGCGCCGCATGGGCGCCTCGGTGGCCTGGCAGCACGAGTACTTCACGATGGACGAGAAGCTCTCGCCGATCGTCACCGACACCTTCGTGCAGCTCTACGAGCAGGGCCTGATCTACCGCGGCAAGCGGCTGGTGAGCTGGGACCCGGTGCTGAAATCGGCGGTGTCCGACCTCGAGGTCGAGAGCGAGGAGGAAGAGGGCTCGCTGTGGCACATCCGCTACCCGCTGGCCGACGGATCCGGCTCCATCGTCGTCGCCACCACGCGCCCCGAGACCATGCTCGGCGACACCGCGGTGATGGTGCACCCCGACGACGAGCGCTACCAGGCGCTGATCGGCCGGCAGGTCACGCTGCCGCTGTGCGACCGCACGATCCCGGTGATCGCCGACGAGTACGTCGACCGCGAGTTCGGCACCGGCGTCGTGAAGGTGACCCCGGCCCATGACGTGAACGACTACGCCGTCGGCCTGCGCCACCAGCTGCCGATGATCGGCGTGCTCGACCTCGACGCGAAGGTCAACGACAACGCGCCCGCCCCGTACCGCGGCCTCGATCGCTTCGTCGCCCGCAAGAAGGTGGTCGCCGACCTGCAGGCGCAAGGCCTGCTGGTCGAGGTGAAGAAGCACAAGCTGATGGTGCCGCGCTGCGCCCGCACCGGTGCGATCGTCGAGCCGATGCTGACCGACCAGTGGTTCGTCGCGGTCAGCAAGGCCGGCCCCGATGGCAAGTCGATCGCGCAGAAGGCGGTCGACGCCGTCGCCTCCGGCGAAGTGAAATTCGTGCCGGAGAACTGGGTCAACACCTACGACCAGTGGATGAAGAACATCCAGGACTGGTGCATCTCGCGCCAGCTGTGGTGGGGCCACCAGATCCCGGCCTGGTACGGGACGGGCGGCGAGATCTTCGTCGCGCGCACCGAAGCCGACGCGAAAACCAAGGCGAAGGCCGCCGGCTACAGCGGCGAGCTGCGCCGCGACGAGGACGTGCTCGACACCTGGTACTCGTCGGCCCTGGTGCCGTTCTCGACGCTCGGCTGGCCCGACAAGACGAAGGAGATGGACCTGTTCCTGCCGTCCAGCGTGCTGGTGACCGGCTACGAGATCATCTTCTTCTGGGTGGCGCGCATGATCATGATGACCACCCACTTCACCGGCCGCGTGCCGTTCCGCACCGTCTACATCCACGGCATGGTGCGCGACAGCGAAGGCAAGAAGATGAGCAAGTCCGAAGGGAACGTGCTCGACCCGGTCGACCTGATCGAGGGCCGCGACCTCGAGACGCTGGTGCAGAAATCGACCGTCGGCCTGCGCAAGCCCGAGACCGCGCCGAAGGTGGCCGCGCGCGTGAAGAAGGAGTTCCCCGACGGCATGCCGGCCTACGGCGCCGACGCGCTGCGCTTCACGATGGCCTCGTACGCAAGCCTCGGGCGCAACATCAACTTCGACACCAAGCGCTGCGAGGGCTACCGCAACTTCTGCAACAAGCTCTGGAACGCCACCAAGTTCGTGCTGATGAACTGCGAGGGCCAGGACTGCGGCCTCGCCGAGCACACCAAGGCGCAGTGCGAGCCGGGCGGCGAGTTCGCCGGCTACCTGTCGTTCTCGAAGGTCGACCGCTGGATCACCGGCGAGTTGCAGCGCGTCGAGGCGGCGGTCGAGCAGGGTTTCAGCGACTACCGGCTCGACAACGTCGCGAATGCCATCTACCAGTTTGTCTGGACGGAATACTGCGACTGGTACCTGGAGCTCGCGAAGGCGCAGCTGCAGAACGGCGACGAAGCGGCCAGGCGCGCGACGCGGCGCACGCTGCTGCGCACGCTCGAGACGGTGCTGCGCCTGATGCACCCGATCATGCCGTTCGTGACCGCCGAGCTGTGGGACGTGGTCGCGCCGCTGGCCGGCCGCAAGCCGGCCGGCTCCGGGCAAAGCATCGTCACCGCACCGTACCCGAAGGCGCAGCTGGAGCGCGTCGACCCGCAGGCCGATGCCTGGGTCGAGCGCTTCAAGGGCCTGGCCGGCGCGACGCGCAACCTGCGCAACGAGATGCAGGTGACCAAGCCGGTGCCGCTGTACGCGATCGGCGACAACGACTTCGTGCGCGAGGCCGCGCCGCTGCTGCAGTCACTGATCCGGCTGTCGGGCGTGCAGGTGTTCGACGACGAGGCCGCGTTCGCGGCGGCGACGGCCCAGCTGCCGGTCTCGGTGCAGGGCGAGACGCGGATTGCGCTGCATGTCGAGATCGACGTCGCGGCCGAGCGCGAGCGCGTGGCCAAGGAGATCAAGCGCGTCGAGGCCGAGATCGCCAGGTGCAACGCCAAGCTGTCGAGCGAGAGCTTCGTCGCGCGCGCGCCGCAGGAGGTGGTCGATCAGGAGAAGCAGCGGCTGGCGGACTTCACGGCAACGCTGGATCGGTTGCGGCATCAAGCGGGACGCCTGGGTCCGTCGTCCTGAACTCGCGCGGTGCGCCGGGCGTGATCGCGAGCAGCTCGTCGATCCGCCGGGCCACCGCCCACGAGCTGCGCAGCCGCGATTCGCGCGTGGTGCTGGCCACCCGCGGCGTGATCTGCAGCGTGTCCATGCCGCTCAGCGGCCGGCCCGGCTCCAGCGCGCCGGGCTCCAGGCTGTCGAGCCAGACGGCCGAGACGCGCCCGCTGGACAGCACGTCGGCCAGCGTCTTCTCGTCGAACAGGCCCGAGTGCGCGATGCTGACGATCACTTGGTTCGGCTTGCAGAACGGCAGGAAGCGCTCGCCCAGCAGGCCGTGGTAGCGGCTGAAGTAGTTGAGCTGCACGCAGACGGCATCGGACTGCTCCAGCAGCTCGCGCAGGCCCACCGGGCCGACATGCCAGCGGTTCCACACGCTGTCGCTCGCATGCAGCGACGGGTCGTAGCCGACGAGCTTGGAGCCGAAGCCGCTCAGCATCCGGGCCATCGCCTTCGCGGCCGGCGGCATGCCGATCAGCCCGACGGTGCAGGCGCCCAGCTCGCGGCCGACCAGCATGCCGTCGGAGCCGACCACCGGCACGCGGCGCAGCAGCGACAGCAGCGCGCCGATCATGAACTCGGCCTCGGCCTGCGCGGTGGCGGTCTGGCTGCGCACCACCTCGATGCCGGCGCGCGCGCAGGCGTCGAGGTCGATGTTCTCGGCGCCGGCGCTGACCCGGCCGACCGCGCGCAGCACCGGCGCGTAGTGCAGCGCCTGCGCATCGAGCGCGACGGTGGGCGGCAGGATCAGCGCCCGCACGTTGTAGAGCGCCTGGCGGAACGCGCGGGTGTCGCGCGCCAGCTCCGGCGCCTGCCGCAGCGAATAGCGCGCATCGAGCCACTGCATGACTTCTGCTTCCAGCGGTTCGATGATCAGCAAGTCCATGCGGCTTCGAGAGGCTCTGCCCCGGTGTCACACGCCCTCCAAAGAGCCCGTGACACAATGGTTTTTGTCGACTAAATCACAGTTTAAAGGGGCCACACGCACATGTTTGTCAACAAGGCGATCTTTCCGGTAGCGGGCCTCGGCACGCGATTCCTGCCCGCGACCAAGGCCCAGCCGAAGGAAATGCTGCCGGTTGTCGACAAGCCCCTCATCCAGTACGCCGTCGAGGAGGCCTACGCCGCCGGGGTCCGCGAGATGATTTTCGTGACCGGCCGGCACAAGCGCCCCATCGAAGACCACTTTGACATGACCTTCGAGTTGGAGGTAGCCCTCGAACAGGCGGGTAAGCAAGAGTTACTGGATGTCGTGCACAGCGTGAAGCCGGACGACATGGAGTGCGTCTACGTGCGCCAGCCGCAGGCGCTGGGCCTGGGCCATGCGGTGCTGTGCGGGCAGCGGCTGATCGGCAACGAGCCGTTCGCGGTGCTGCTGGCCGACGACCTGATGGTGGGCCAGAAGCCGGTGCTGCAGCAGATGGTCGAGCAGTTCGCCGAATGGCGCGTCTCGATGCTGGCGGTGCAGGAGGTGCCGCCGGAGCAGACCAGGCGCTACGGCATCGTCGACGGCCGCGTGGTGAACGACCGGCTGATCGACATCACCCGCATCGTCGAGAAGCCGGCGCCGGAAGAAGCGCCGTCGCGGCTCGGCGTGGCCGGGCGCTACATCCTGACGCCGGGCGTCTTCACCGAGATCGCGAACCAGCCGCGCGGCGTCGGTGGCGAGATCCAGCTGACCGACGGCATCGCCGGGCTGCTGCGCCGCGAGAAGGTGTTCGCCTACCGCTACGAAGGCCGCCGCTACGACTGCGGCAGCAAGGAAGGCTTCCTGGAGGCCAACGTGGAGTTGGCGCTGGCTCACCCGGTGCTGGGCGCGGATTTCCGCAGGTACCTGAAGAACCTCGAATTCTGATCAGCGGCGGCGCAGCAGGTGGATGAACTCGTCGTTCACCGCCTTCTGCTCGACCAGCTCGTTGCCGGTCTGCCGCGCGAACGCCTGGAAATCGCGCATCGACCCCGGGTCGGTCGCGATCACCTTCAGCAGCTCGCCGCTGCTCATGTCGGCCAGCGCCTTCTTGGCCTTCAGGATCGGCAGTGGGCAGTTCATGCCGCGGGCGTCGACTTCTTTCTGCGCATCCATCGCGTGTCCTCTCAGTGGGGTTCCACCGGCCGCGGCATCAGCTCGCGCCATTGCGGCGTGATGCCGCGCGCGGTGAGCCAGTCGGCCAGCGCATAGCCGGTACCGGCCGGCCAGCATTGCACGGCCTCCGGCGTGAAGAGCTTGTACTCGACCAGCTCCGGCGACAACTTGATCTCGCCGCGCGCCACCGCGTGGTACGCGATGATCACCTGGTTCATCCGCTGGAAATCGTAGGCCCCGATGATCGACAGGCGGTCGACCGTCAGCGAGGTTTCCTCCATCACCTCGCGGGTGATGCCCTCCTGCGGCGTCTCGCCCGCCTCCATGAAGCCGGTGATCAGCCCGAAGTACCTGCCGGGCCAGGCGGCATTGCGCGCCAGCAGCAACTGCCCGTCGCGGTCGGCCAGCTCGATCACCGCGGCCAGCACCGGCGTCGGGTTGTTCCAGTGCGTCCAGGCGCAGGCCGGGCAGCGCAGCCGCGTCTTCGGGCCGCCGTCTTCTTCGAGCGTCACCGGCTGCAGGCCGGTCGCGCAGTTCGGGCAGAAGCGGGTGTCGTAGTTCATGGTGGGGCTCAGGCGGGGAAGACGCCGGTGGACAGGTAGCGGTCGCCGCGGTCGCAGACCACGAACACCAGCGTCGCGTTCTCGACCCGTCGGGCGATGTCCAGCGCCACCCAGCAGGCGCCGGCCGCCGAGATGCCGCCGAACAGGCCTTCCTCGCGCGCCAGGCGGCGCGCCATCTCCTCGGCCGCGTCCTGGCTGACGCTGACCGTCTCGTCGACGCAGCTCGGGTCGTAGATCTTCGGCATGTAGGCCTCGGGCCACTTGCGGATGCCGGGGATGCGCGAGCCTTCGGCCGGCTGCGCACCGATGATGCGGACCGCCGGGTTCTGCTCCTTCAGGAAGCGCGAGGTGCCGGTGATGGTGCCGGTGGTGCCCATCGCGCTGATGAAGTGCGTGACGCGCCCGCCGGTGTCGGCCCAGATCTCGGGGCCGGTGGTCTCGTAGTGCACGCGCGGGTTGTCGGCGTTCGCGAACTGGTCGAGCACGCGGCCCTTGCCGTCGCGCTGCATCTGCTCGGCCAGGTCGCGGGCGTATTCCATGCCGCCGCTGCGCGGCGTGAGGATCAGCTCGGCGCCGAAGGCCTTCATGGTCTGCGCGCGCTCGATGCTCAGGTCCTCCGGCATGATCAGCAGCATGCGGTAGCCGCGGATCGCGGCGGCCATCGCGAGCGCGATGCCGGTGTTGCCCGAGGTCGCCTCGATCAGCGTGTCGCCGGGGCGGATGTCGCCGCGCTCCTCGGCGCGCCGGATCATGCTGATGGCGGGCCGGTCCTTCACCGAGCCGGCCGGGTTGTTGCCTTCGAGCTTGGCCAGGATCACGTTGCCGCGCCGCTCGTTGTCGGCGCCCGGCAGGCGCTGCAGCCGCACCAGCGGCGTCTGTCCGATCACGTCTTCAAGGGTCTTGTACGGCGTCATGGGGTCTCCTCGCGGGATTGTCGCAGGGGTGCGCATGGCGCGGCGCGCACGCGGGCTCTCACACCCCCTCAGGCCATTTCCCCGTCGGCCACCAGCGCCTCGACCAGCCCGCACAGCCAGCGCAGCGCCGGGTCCTTGTCGCGGCTCGCGTGGTGGACGATCGCCACCGGGCTGGCCGGCAGCTTCAGCGGCACCGCCGCCCGCACCAGCCCGAAGTCGCGCTGCCAGCCGGGCGCCAGCACCTGCGGCACGGTGGCGATCGCCGGCACCTGCTGCAGCACCCGCGGCAGCGACGAGAAGCGCGGGCTGGTGCAGACGATGCGGCGCTTCAATCCGAGCGCGTCGAGCGCGTCATCCACCGTGCCGTGGAACGCGCCGCGGTAGGTCACCATCAGGTGCGGCAGCGCGGCGAACTGCTTCAGCGTCAGCGTGCCCTTCGGGCCGATCACGCCGGGCCGCGCCACGCAGCAGTACGGCACCGTCGCGAGCGGCCGGCTGCGCTGCCAGGCCGGACCGGCGGGGAAGGCGCCGATCGCGAGGTCGAGCTGTTCCTGCAGCAGCATGTCGGCGATCCGGAAGCGGTCGGTCGCGACGACGGCGATGCGCGCCTGCGGCGCCTCGGCCGCCAGCCGCGCGACCAGGCCGGGCAGCAGCCAGGTGTCGATCCAGTCGGGCATGCCGATCACGAAGCTGCGGTCGCTGCGCGCCGGATCGAAGGCCGGGGCATCGGAGACGACGCCCTGCAGCTCGGCCAGCGCCGGCGCGAGCGCCGACTGCAGCTCGAGCCCGCGCTGCGTCGGCTGCATGCCGCCCCTGCCGCGCACCAGCAGCTCGTCGTGGAACAGCTCGCGCAGGCGCGCCAGCGCGCCGCTGACCGCCGGCTGCCCGAGGTGAAGGCAGGCGGCCGCCTTCGACACGCTGCGCTCGCGCAGCAGCACCAGCAGCGTCACCAGCAGGTTCAGGTCGACGCCCCTGAAATCGYGTTCTCTGATAGTGCCGATCATTTCAATCGATTTGCGTGATGAAGGCTTCGATTGAATCATGGGTCACCCTTCAACGGAGCAATGCCCATGACTTCCTCTTCCACCTCGTCCCCCCACACCCGCCCGCTGGCTTCGATCACCCGCGAGGCAGCCGCCGCGCTGATAGCCCACGCCCAGGCCGCCGCCCGCTCGCTCGGCATCCACGTGACGGTGGCGGTGACCGATGCGACCGGCGAGCTGAAGGCCTTCGAGCGCGACGACGGCGCCCGCTTCCTGACCGCGTCGATCGCGGTCGACAAGGCCTGGACGGCCACCTCGTACGGCGTGTCGACGCGCCAGTGGACCGCGATCCTCGAGCGCCCGATGGCGGCCCAGCTCGCGCACCGGCCGCGCTTCGTCGCGGTCGGCGGCGGCTGCCCGATCTTCGACGGCACGCAGCTGGTCGGCGGCATCGGCATTTCCGGCGGCGACGCCGAGCAGGACCACCAGGTGGCCGAGCGTGCCATCGCGGCGCTCGGCCTCGCTGCATCGGCCTGATCGCCCCATCCCTTCCTCCTTGAACGAGAGAGTGCTTCCCATGTCTTCTTCCCTGTTCTCCCTGCGCGCCGCTGCCGGCGCATTGGCTTCCACCGCCATCGCGCTCGCCGCGTTCGGCGCGGCCGTCACACCGTCCACCGCGCGGGCCGCCGCCCCGATGATCAAGACCCAGGCGCCCGGCTTCCATCGCCTGATGCTCGGTGCCTTCGAAGTGACGGCGCTGAGCGACGGCACCGTCGACCTGCCGGCCGACACGCTGCTGCACCCGCCGTCCGGCACCATGGCCTCGCGGCTCGCCAAGGCCGATGTGAAGAGCCCGGTCGAGACCTCGGTCATCGGCTTCCTGGTCAACACCGGGGACAAGCTGGTGCTCGTCGACACCGGCGCCGGCGCGCTGTTCGGCCCGACGCTCGGCAAGCTGGGCGCGAGCCTGCGGGCCGCCGGCTACCAGCCCGAGCAGGTCGACGAGGTGCTGCTGACGCACGCCCACCCCGACCACGTCGGCGGGCTGATGGCGCCGGGCGGCGTCGCGTTCCCGAACGCCACGGTGCGCCTCGACGAAGCCGACGCGCAGTACTGGCTCTCGGCAACGCGGATGGACGCCGCGCCGGCCGCGGCCAAGGGCTTCTTCCAGGGCGCGATGGCCTCGCTGAATCCGTATGCCGAAGCCGGCCGGCTGAAGCCCTTCGCCGCGGGCAGCGAGCTGCTGCCCGGCATCCGCGCCATCGCGGCCCGCGGGCACAGCGCCGGGCACACGGTCTATGCCGTCGAGAGCCAGGGGCAGCGCCTGCTGCTGATCGGCGACCTGATCCACGTCGGCGCCGTGCAGCTCGACGACCCACGCGTCACGATCGCGTTCGACAGCGACGAGCCCGCCGCGGCCGCCACGCGCCGCCAGGTGTTCGCGCAGGCCGCCGCGCAGAACACGCTGGTCGGCGCCCCCCACCTGCCGTTCCCCGGCCTCGGCCACCTGCGCCGGGCGGGCGCGGGGTACCGCTGGCTGCCGGTGGACTACACGACCCCGCTGAAATAGCGGCGCCGTCCGGCCCTGGGCGGGGGCCGTGCGCGAACCGGGCAGCGTGCCTTACGATCCGCCCCACTGCCCATGACCGACCCGTCGCTTCCCGCCCGCTTCGTCGCATTGCCGCTGCGCCGCCTGGCCCTCGCCCTGGTGGCAGGCAATGCCGTGGTGATCCTGGTGCTGGTGCTGGCCGCCGTCGTGGCCTTGCAGGCGGGCCGCGAGTCCGAGGAAGTGCGGGCGCGGGAATCGGCCGAGAACCTGGCGAACAGCCTGGCCATCGAACTCGGCGCCGAGCTGAAGCAGTTCGACAATGCGCTGGCCACCGTGGCGTTGCGCGTGCGCGCCGTCGATGCCACCCAGGCCGACGGGCGCGCCGAGATCGAGCAGAGCCTCGCCGAGCAGCGCTCGCTGCTGCCGCAGGTCGATGCGATCCGCATCGCCGATGAACAAGGCATCGTCAGCTTCGGCCTGCCTGCAGGCGCTGCAACGGTCAGCATCGCCGACCGCGACTACTTCCTCGAAACGAGGTCGCATGACGGCATGGTGGTCTCCGAGCCGGTGCAGAGCCGCATCACCCGCAAATGGGGCATCGCCGTGGCCCGCCAACTGCGACGCGCCGACGGATCGTTCGCCGGCGTGGTCTACACGAGCCTGCCCAGCGAGCACTTCATCGACCGGTTCAAGCGCATCGGGCTGGCCAGCGCGGGTGCCGTGGCGCTGCGCTCGGGCGGCTTGAAGCTGGTCGCGCGTTTCTCGGTGCTCGACGGCGCGCAGGAGAAGAACCTGGGCACCGTGGTGGTCTCCAGCGAGATGACGCGCCGCCTCGCGACCAACCCGGAGCGCGGCTCGTACCTGACCCCGACCGCACTCGACGGCATCGAACGCTACACCGCGTACCAGCGCATTCCCGGCTCGTCGTTCCGGGTGTTCGTCGGGCTCGGCACCAGCGATTTCCTGTCGGGCTGGCGGCGCGAGGTCGGGCAGGTGGCGTCGCTGCTCGCGATCGCCATCGCGACGATCGCCGGCTTCTCCGCGCTGCTGTTCGTGCAGCAGCGGCGCCAGGTGGTCGCCCGCCGCGAGATCGCGCGGCTGGCCCAGGAGCAGAGCGTGATGCTCGACAACGAGGTCGTCGGCATGGTGAAGCTGAAGGATCGCGTCGCGCTCTGGAAGAACCGCGCGCTGGACCGGATCTTCGGCTACGAGCCGCACGAGCTGGTCGGCGCGCCGGCGCGGCTGCTCTACCTCGACGACGACTCCTTCGACGACATCGGCCGCCGCGCCTACCCGATGCTGCAGGCCAGCGGCCGCTTCCGGGCGCAGCTGCGCATGCGCCACAAGCAGGGCCATGCGATCTGGATCGACCTGACCGGCGCGGCGGTGTCGGCCGACGAATCGCTGTGGTCGATGACCGACATCACGGCCCTCAAGGACAGCGAGGCGCATGCGCACCACCTGGCGCTGCACGACCCGATGACCGGGCTGCCGAACCGCCTGCTGTTCGCCGAGCGGCTGCTCTACATCCTGGCCGATGCGCAGCGGCGCCGGCAGATGACCGGCGTGTGCTACCTCGACCTGGACGGCTTCAAGGCCGTCAACGACGCCAACGGACACGACGCCGGCGATGCCGTGCTGAACGAGGTCGCGAAGCGGCTGCTCGGCTGCATCCGCACCAACGACGTGGTCGCCCGTTTCGGCGGCGACGAGTTCGCGCTGATCCTCAGCAACATCCAGGATGCGCGCGAGGTGGAACGCGTGCTGCAGCGGGTGCTGCAGGCGATCGAGCTGCCGATCCACCTGGCCCGCGGCGAGGTGGTCGCGGTGGGCGCGAGCATCGGCGTCGCGATCGGGCCGGAACACGGCGACGATTCCGACGCGCTGACGGCCCGCGCCGACCAGGCGATGTACGTCGCCAAGCGGGCCGGCAAGCACCGCATCGTCCTCTGGAGTCCCTGAGGCCGCGCCCTCCTGGTTCCCGGACCCCGGTCACGGCGCGGTCATCGCTCGGCGATGGCTCGCGCATGCACCTCTCGCGCCTGCAAGCAGTGTTTCAGAGTATTGGGAATGCGCTTCTTCACAGGGGTCCCGCGGTAGCCTGCGGCCCATTCAAACTGCGAATGAGCTCCCCATGACAAGCCGAATGAACCCGCTGCGACTGACCCTGGTCGCCATCGCCTGCGCCGCCGCCACGCCCGCCTTCGCCATCGACTGGCCGGCCGGTTTCTCGAAGTGCGCCGACGAAGGCAAGAGCTGCAAGATCGGCACGGCGACCCGCCAGGTGTCGTTCGGCGTGAAGAACAAGTGGGTGGTGAAGACGCTGTCGGGCACCGTGGCCTGCACCGGCGCGACCTTCGGCGGCGTGGATCCGAACGCGGGCAAGAAGGAGAAGTGCGCGATCGGGCCGGTGGCTGCGCCCGCGCCCGCACCTGCGCCGGCACCCTCGCCTGCGCCGGCTCCCGCCCCTGCACCCGCTC
>NZ_JBFUGW010000070.1:0-25504 GCF_056402735.1 Rhizobacter sp. P3_C12 | reverse complement strand
GCCTCCCCCCACGCGCCTTTGGTGCCACCGCCCTGCTCCTTCGACTTTGACAAGCGAACAAATGAGGGTTGAGCCCGGGTTGCACCCGGGCTTGCGGCTCCCCGCCCAGCCCCTGCGCTGCCGACATGGAACCTGCGCAGCCCGGTTCAACCTTCATTTGTTCGCTTGTCACCTCCCCCAAAGAGCGGTGGTGCCACAAAGGCGCGGGTGGGGAGTCTGGCGAGCCCCAGACTCCCCGCCCGCGCCTTTGCGCGCGCGACGCCAACGCGAACCAAGCCATTCGTTATGTAGTGAAGTACATTTCGAGGTCTTCCACGCCGTAGCACCCCCATGCGCCTCGCTGCCCGCCTGCTGACCGCGGCCTTCTCGGTCCTGACCCTCGGCGCCCATGCCGCCGACCTGACCGTCTCGGCCGCCGCCAGCCTCACCAACGCCTTCAAGGAGCTGGCCCCCGCCTTCGAGGCGCAGAACCCGGGCACCCAGCTGCTGCTGAACTTCGCGGCCTCCGACGCGCTGCTGGCGCAGATCGCGAAGGGCGCGCCGGTCGACGTGTTCGCGTCGGCCGACCAGGAGACCATGGACCGCGCGCAGGCGCAGCAGCTGCTGGCCGCCGGCTCGCGCCGCGACTTCGTCAGCAACTCGCTGGTGATGATCGCGCCATCCGACAGCACGCTGGCGCTGGCCGCGCTGGCCGACCTGAAGCAGCCCGGCGTCACGCGCATCGCGCTCGGCCAGCCGAGCGGCGTGCCCGCCGGCCGCTATGCGAAGGGCGCGCTCCAGGCCGCGAAGCTGTGGGCCGAGCTCGAACCCAAGGCCGTCTATGCGCAGAACGTGCGCCAGGCACTCGACTACGTGGCGCGCGGCGAGGCCGAGGCCGGCTTCGTCTACGGCACCGACGCCGCGCTGCTGAAGGGCAAGGTCAAGGTGGCGCTCACCGTGCCCACCGAAACCCCGATCCGCTACCCGGTGGCCCTCGTCGCCGGCAGTCCGAACCCGGCCGCCGCCCGCGCCTTCGCCGACTACCTGCTGTCGCCGGCCGGCCAGGCGGTGCTGGCGCGCTACGGCTTCCAGAAGCCGTGAACGCCGCGGAGTCGGCGTGGATCCCGCTCGCGCTGTCGCTGAAGGTGGCGGGCTGGGCCACGCTGATCGACCTGGTGCTCGGCGTCGGCCTCGGCTTCCTGCTGGCGCGCGGGCGCTTCCCGGGGCGCGAGCTGCTCGATGCGATCCTCACGCTGCCGATGGTGCTGCCGCCCACCGTGCTCGGCTACTACCTGCTGGTGCTGATCGGCAAGCGCGGCTGGCTCGGCGCCTGGCTGTACGAGCACTTCGGCATCCAGCTGATCTTCACCTGGCAGGGCGCGGTGATCGCGGCCAGCGTGGTCGCGCTGCCGCTGGTGCTGAAGGCGGCGCGCGCGGCCTTCGAGGGCGTCGAGCCGCAGCTCGAGAACGCCGGCCGCGTGCTCGGGCTGTCGGAGGCAGCGGTGTTCTTCCGCATCACGCTGCCGCTCGCGTGGCGCGGCATCCTGGCCGGGCTGCTGCTGTCGTTCGCGCGCTCGCTCGGCGAATTCGGCGCGACGCTGATGGTGGCCGGCAGCATCCCGGGGCGCACGCAGACGCTGTCGGTCGCGGTCTACGAGGCGGTGCAGGCGGGGCAGGACGGCGTGGCCAACGTGCTGGTCGCGATCACGTCGCTGACCTGCATCGTCGTGCTGCTGCTGGCCGGTCGACTGCTGCGGGGGAGCATGGTGCGATGAGCTTCGAGGTCGACATCCGCAAGACGGTCAGCAGCCCGCAGCGGCGCTTCGAGCTGCAGGTGCACTTCACGTCGCAGGCGCGGCGCACGGTGATCTACGGGCCGTCGGGCGCCGGCAAGACGCTGACGCTGCAGGCGATCGCCGGGTTGCTGCGGCCGGATGCCGGGCGCATCGCCTTCAACGGCGAGACGCTGTTCGACAGCGGCGCGCGCCTCCTGGTGCCGGCCCGGCAGCGCCGCTTCGGCTACCTGTTCCAGGACTACGCGCTGTTCCCGCAGCTGAACGTGCGGCAGAACATCGCGTTCGGGCTGCAGCGCGGCTGGCGCAACCCGCCACGCGACGTGGGCGGCGAGCCGGTCGAGCGCTGGCTCGCGGCGCTGGAGCTGTCGCCGGTGGCATCGCAGCTGCCGCACCAGCTGTCGGGTGGCCAGCGCCAGCGCACCGCGCTCGCGCGCGCACTCGTCAACGGGCCACGCGCGCTGCTGCTCGACGAGCCGTTCTCCGCGCTCGACCCGGCGCTTCGYGAGCGCACGCGCGACGAGCTGGACCGGCTGCTGTCGCAGATCGACATCCCGCTCGTGATGATCACGCACGACCCGGATGACCTGGGCCGCTTCGGCGAACAGGTGCTGCAGCTGCGCGAGGGAGTGGTCAGTGGCTGACGAACTGACCCTGGGTGCCGAGCTCACGCTGAACCTCGGCGGCCAGAGCCTGGCCGGCGCGCGGCGCATCGCGCTGCTGGTGGAGATCGCGCGGCTGGGCTCGATCACGCAGGCCGCGAAGGCGGCCGGCTTCAGCTACAAGGGCGCGTGGGATGCCGTCGAGCAGATGAGCAACCTGGCCGGCGAGCCGCTGCTGGAACGCAGCGCCGGCGGGCCCGGCGGCGGGCGCACGCGGCTCACGCCGCGCGGCGGGCAGCTGCTGCGCAATGTCGTGCTGATCCAGCAGGAACATGCACGTTTCGTCGAGCGGCTGAACCGCCAGGCGGGCGGCCTGGCCGGCGACTATTCACTGATGGAAGGGCTGGCGATGAGAACGAGCGCACGCAACCAGTTCGCCGGCACCGTGGTGTCGCTGCGCGGCGGGGCCGTCAATGACGAGGTCGAGCTCGAGGCGATCGGCGGGCTGCGCATCGTCGCGAGCATCACGCACGAGAGCACCGTCGAGCTCGGCCTTGCGGTCGGCGCGAAGGCGTTCGCACTGATCAAGGCCTCGTCGATCATCCTGATGGCCGACCTGCGCGGCGTGCGGCTGTCGGCGCGCAACCAGCTGAAGGGCGTGGTGTCGCGCGTCACGCCGGGCGCGGTGAACTGCGAGGTGGTGCTGGCGCTGGCCGGCGGCGGCGCGGTGGCGGCCATCATCACCAACGACAGCGCGCAGGCCCTGGCGCTGGAGGTCGGCAGTTCGGCCACTGCCGTCTTCAAGGCCTCCAGCGTGATCGTCGGCGTGTCGGCCTAGACCGACGGGATCACATCGACCTCGTCTCGCCGCCGTCGATGCGCAGCACCGTGCCGGTCATCCAGCGCGCGCCGGGCGACACGGCGAACGCGATCAGCTCGGCGATCTCGCCGGCCTCGCCGAAGCGGCGGATGCCGGCCTGTTGCAGGGCGGCCGCTTTCGCGTCGTCCGGCGTGAGGCCCTTGGCAGCAGCCATCCGCTCGATCATGCCGAGCCGCCGGCCCGTCATCACCGCACCGGGCGAGACGCTGTTCACCTGAACGCCGTCGGCGATGCCGCGCTCGGCGAAGGCCTTCGCGAGCGCCTCGATCGCCGCATTGATCGCGCCCACCGCCGCCATCGATGCCTTCGGGGCCTCAGCGGCGTTGCCCGAGATGAACACCACGCTGCCGCCGCTGGCACGCAGGGCCTCCCATGCGCGCAGCGTCAACCGGCGCGCGCCGTGAAACTTCAGCGCCATGCCGCTGTCCCATTGCGCGTCGGTCATCGCGAACAGGTCCAGGCCCGGCACCGCGCCGGCCACGTTGACCAGCGCATCGATGCGTCCGTGGGCCTGCAGCGTGGCGCCGACCACGGTGTCCGCGGCCTCGGGCCGGCTCAGGTCCGCGGCGACCACGAGGGCCTGCTTTCCCATCGCACGGATCTGCGTAGCCACGGCTTCCAGCGCGTCCTGGCGCTGTGCGCACAACACCACGCAGGCATGGTCCTTCGCGAGGCGCAAGGCGGTTGCCTTGCCGATGCCGGAACTGGCGCCGGTCACGATCACGACTGAATTCGACATGATGGTGCTCCTCAGGCGGCGCGGTGTTCGACCGCTTCGAGTATCAGCGAGACCACCGCGGCAGCGGCGGTGACCGCACCGTGAACCAGAACCACGCTTGCCTTTGCCATCGCATCCTCCATGCATAACCGCAAAAAATGAGGATCGCAGGTTATCTTCGTTGAAATAACCTGTCAACATTAGAATTGACGGTTATTGACTCGGACACGTCGAACCCACAAGGTGATGCCATGACGGATGCCAGACCTCCCGCGATGTTCATTGCCGATGCACTCGGCCTGGACTTTCTCAACTCGGTGGCGGTGCCGCTGGACACGCCGGTGGAGTACCTGGCGTCGGGCGAGGACCTGGTGGCCTGGTTGCGGCAGGCGGGGCTGGTGCCGGCAGCCGTGCTCGACGAGACCCTCGCCCATGCCGGCCCCGGCGAGCTGGATGCCGTCGCCGCGCAGGCGCGCGCACTGCGCGAGTGGTTTCGCGGCTTCGTGCGCGAACACCGCGGGCGGCGCCTCGATGCGCAGGCGGTGGCTCGGCTGGAACCGCTGAACCGGCTGCTGGCGCGCGACGAGGGATACGGGCAGGTGTGCGCAGTGCCCGGCCAGGAGGCGGACGCCGGCCTGCAGTGGCTGCCGATGCGGCGCTGGCGCTCGCYGGATGCGCTGCTGTTGCCGATCGCCCAGGCGATGGCGGAACTGCTGACCACGGCTGACTTCAGCCAGGTCAAGGCCTGCGAGGGGCCCGCCTGCACGCTGTTCTTCCTCGACAGGACGCGCGGCCACAAGCGCCGCTGGTGCAACATGGCCGTTTGTGGCAACCGGGCCAAGCAGGCCGCCCACCGGGAACGTCTCACGCAACGCGCGTAACTTCATCAGTGATGTTTGACAGGTTACTTCTGAGAAGTTAACCTGATCGAGCACATTTTTGTGGTTACTCGAAGGAGCAAGAGATGACGAGCGTGAGCTATCGGCGCGTGAGCGTGGGCGAGCATGAGGTGGCGTATCGGGAGGCCGGGCCGGCACAGGCCCCGGTGCTGTTGTTGCTGCACGGGTTCCCCAGTTCGAGCCACATGTTCCGGGACCTGATCCCGAAGCTGGCGGACCGCTACCGCGTGATCGCGCCGGACCTGCCCGGCTTCGGCCAGACGACCGTGCTGCCGCGCGAGCAGTTCGCGTACACCTTCGACAACCTGGCGCGGGTGATCGACGGTTTCACCGAACGGCTCGGGTTGACGCGCTACGCGATCTACGTGTTCGACTACGGTTCACCGGTCGGCCTGCGGCTGGCGCTGAAGCACCCGGAGCGCATCACGGCGATCGTCACGCAGAACGGCAATGCCTATGACGAGGGCTTGAGCGAGGGCTGGAATCCGATCCAGGCCTACTGGCGCGAGCCGAGCCAGGCCCACCGCGATGCATTGCGCGCGTTCCTGTCGCCGGAAGCGACGCTGTGGCAGTACACGCACGGCGTGGCCGATGCGAGCCGGGTGTCACCCGACGGTTACGGGCTGGACAACCACCACCTGGCGCGGCCGGGCGCGCACGAGATCCAGCTCGACCTGTTCCTCGACTACGCGAGCAACGTGGCGCTGTACCCGCAGTTCCAGGCGTACTTCCGCAAGCACCAGCCGCCGCTGCTCGCGGTGTGGGGACGGCACGACCCGTTCTTCCTGCCGGCGGGTGCCGAGGCATTCAAGCGCGACATCGAGGCCGCGCAGGTGCAGTTCTTCGACACCGGGCACTTCGCGCTGGAGACGCATGCCGCGGAGATCGCGGACGCGATCCGGGGCTTCCTCGCGAAGCTCGCCTGACGGCGCAGGCGGCTCTCGGGGTGCAGGGGCTACTTGCCCTTGCGCACCCGGCGCAGCTCGTCGACGATCAGCAGGATCGCGCCGAGCGTGATCGCGCTGTCGGCGAGGTTGAACGACGGGAAGAACTTGTCGGCCCAGTGCACCTGGATGAAGTCGACGACATAGCCGTGCAGCAGCCGGTCGATCACGTTGCCGAGCGCGCCGCCGAGGATCAGCGCGAGCGCCAACGCGAACATCCTCTGGCCGCCGTGGCTGCGCAGCATCCAGACGATGAAGCCGGCGGCCACCGCGCCCAGCCCGACGAAGAACCAGCGCTGCCAGCCCGACGCCCCGGCCAGGAACGAGAACGCCGCGCCGGTGTTGTGCACCCGGACCACGTTGAAGAACGGCGTGACGTGCACGCTGTCGCCGTACGCGAAGTTGGCGAGGATCAGCGACTTGGTCAGCTGGTCGAGCACGATGATGACGAGGGCGATGCCCAGCCAGGGGAGCAGCGAGGAACCTGTTTTCTTGAATGGCATGGTCAGTGGGAGCGAAGGCGATTCAGGGCAACTGCCGGGTCGCGGGCATTGTGAATAACAAGAGCGACGAATACCCGCTGCTCGTCGAACATATAGAACACCTTGTAGGGGAAGCGGCGAAGCACGGCTCTGTGAATGGCTGGGACGACTTCGGGAAAGGCCAGCGGGTTTCGACAGATTGTTCTCAGCAGCGTACCGATCGCCGCATTGAACTCGGAGCCCACTCCTTCGCTCTGTTCGTCGTACCACTGGCGCGCCGACCAGATATCGTCGAAGGCTTCCGGTGTCAGGACAAGCTCGTGCATCAGGCGTCGCGCATGCGCTTCTGGGCTTCCTCCCACGACATGCCACTGCCCGGATCGGCCTTGTAGCGCGCCATGCGCTCCTGGACGAGCGCAATGACCTCCGGCGATTCGGGCTGCGCGGACGATTCGGCAGCAATGCTGTCCCACAGCGCCTCCACGAGTTCGAGCCGCTCGGCGACGGGCAGTTTGAACAATGCGGCGTACTGCGACAAAGGGTTCATGGCGCGCTCCTGGAAGGGAATCAGGCGACTGTACGCGGCTCGCCCGAACCGTACAGGTTGCTTGTGCACCGTCCGCAGATCGTCGGATGCTGCGCATCGCTGCCGACGTCGTCGCGGTAGTGCCAGCAGCGCTCGCACTTGGTCGCGGCCGACGGCGTCACGGCCACCGCCAGCTCCGCACCCTCGGCGATCCGCGCCTGCGACGTGATCGTCACGAAGCGCAGGTCGTCGCCGAGCGACGCGAGCAGCGCGTGGTCGCCGGCGGCCGCGGTGATCAGCAGTTCGGCCTGCAGCGACGAGCCCACCTGGCCCGCGCTGCGCAGCGCCTCGATCTCCTTGTTGGCCACGTCGCGGATCTCGCGCAGGCGCGCCCACWTCGCGAGCAGCGCCTCATCGGCCCAGGCCGCGGTGTCGCTGAAGGTCTCGATGAAGATCGACGCCGACTGCCCCGGCGCGAACACCTTCCACGCCTCCTCGGCGGTGAAGCTCAGGAACGGTGCCATCCAGCGCAGCATCGCGTGCGTCACGTGCCACAGCGCGGTCTGCGCACTGCGCCGGGCCAGCGACTTCGGCGCGGCGGTGTAGAGCCGGTCCTTCAGCACGTCCAGCCAGAACGCGCCCAGGTCCTCGCTGCAGAACACCTGCAGCTTGGCCACCACCGGGTGGAACTCGTACACCTCGTAGTGCTTCAGCACTTCGGCCTGGAACTGCGCCGCGCGCGCCAGCGCATAGCGGTCGATCTCGAGCATCTGCGCCACCGGCACCGCATCGGTCGCCGGATCGAAATCGCTGGTGTTGGCCAGCATGAAGCGCAGCGTGTTGCGGATGCGGCGGTATGCGTCGACGACGCGCGCCAGGATCTTCTTGTCGATCGCGAGGTCGCCCGAGTAGTCGGTCGCCGCGCACCACAGGCGCAGGATCTCGGCCCCCATCTCCTGCACCGAATCCTGCAGCGAGATGAAGTTGCCCAGGCTCTTGCTCATCTTGCGGCCCTGGCCGTCGACCGTGAAGCCGTGCGTCAGCAGGCCGCGGTACGGTGCATGGCCTTCCATCGCGCAGGCGATCAGCAGCGACGAGTGGAACCAGCCGCGGTGCTGGTCGTGGCCTTCCAGGTACAGGTCGGCCTCGGGGCCGGCTGCCCCGTTCGGCCCGCCGGTGGTGCCCGGCTGGCTGCCCACCTTCTCGTTGAGCACGTGGAAGAAGGTCGAGCCCGAATCGAACCAGACGTCGAGGATGTCGTTGCTCTTGATGTAGTCGCCGGCCTCGGCGCCCAGCACCTCGTCGACGGTCAGCTTCGACCACGCCTCGACGCCGCCTTGCTGCACCACCTCGGCTGCGCGGTCGATCAGCGCCATCGTGTCGGGGTGCAGCTCGCCGGTCGCCTTGTGCAGGAAGAACGGCAGCGGCACGCCCCAGTTGCGCTGGCGGCTGATGCACCAGTCGGGCCGGTTCGCGATCATGTCGTGCAGCCGGGTCCGCCCGTTCTCGGGGAAGAAGCTGGTCTGGCCGATCGCCTCGAGCGCGGTCTGGCGCAGCGTCTTCGGCGCCTTGTCCTTCGTGAACACGCCGTCGCCCTCGTCCATGCGCACGAACCACTGCGCCGCGGCGCGGTAGATCACCGGCGTCTTGTGGCGCCAGCAGTGCGGGTAGCTGTGCGTCAGCTTCGAGGTGGCGAGCAGCCGGCCGGCGTCGCGCAGCGCATCGGCCACCAGCGGCGCGGCCTTCCAGATGTGCTGGCCGCCGAACAGCGGCAGCGTCGCCTCGTAGACGCCGTTGCCCTGCACCGGGTTCAGGATGTCGTCGATCGCCAGCCCGTGCTCGCGGCAGGAGTTGAAGTCGTCCACGCCATAGGCCGGCGACGAGTGCACGATGCCGGTGCCGTCGTCGGCGGTCGCGTAGTCGGCCAGGTACACCGGGCTCACGCGGTCGTAGCCGGGGTCGACGTGGGCCAGCGGGTGGCGGAAGGTGATGCCGTCGAGGTTCTTGCCCAGCGTGGTGGCGAGCACGGTGCCGGTGAGGCCGTAGCGCTCCAGGCACTTGTCGACCAGCGCCGCGGCCAGCAGCAGGATGCCGCGCTCGGTGTCGACCAGCGCGTACTCGAGCGCCGGGTTCAGGTTCAGCGCCTGGTTGGCGGGGATCGTCCACGCGGTGGTGGTCCAGATCACCGCGAACGCGTCCTTCGCGAGCGACGGCAGGCCGAAGGCGGCGGCCAGCTTCGCGGGCTCGGCCGCGAGGAAGGCGACGTCGACCGTCTGCGACTGCTTGTCGGCGTACTCGATCTCGAACTCGGCCAGCGACGAGTGGCAGTCGAAGCACCAGTAGACCGGCTTCAGCCCGCGGTACACGAAGCCGCGCTCGATCAGGCGCTTCAGCACGCGGATCTCGTTGGCCTCGTTGCCGAAATCCATCGTGCGGTACGGGTGGTCCCAGTCGCCCAGCACGCCGACGCGCTTGAAATCGGCCATCTGCTGCGCGATCTGCTCGCCGGCGTAGCTGCGGCTCTTCGCCTGCACGTCGGCGCGTTCGAGGTTGCGGCCGAAGGTCTTCTCGATCTGGTTCTCGATCGGCAGGCCGTGGCAATCCCAGCCCGGCGTGTAGCGCGCGTCGTAGCCGGCCAGCTGGCGCGCCTTGACGATCATGTCCTTCAGGATCTTGTTGGCTGCGTGGCCGACGTGCAGCGTGCCGTTGGCATACGGCGGGCCGTCGTGCAGCACGAAGCGCGGGCGGTTCACGCGGGCGTCGCGCAGCTGCTTGTAGATGCCCTGGTCGCTCCATTCCTTGATCCAGCCCGGTTCGCGCTTGGGCAGGTCGCCGCGCATCGGGAACGGCGTGTCGGGCAGGTTGAGGGTGCTTCGGTAGTCCGTGGTCTTGTCGGTCATGGCTTTGCGCGCCGCGCGGCGCGTCTCGAAGGCAGGGTGCCGGCGCCTGGGCGCCGGGGCTCGCGAAAGGAAGGGGAGGAGCGGCGAGCGTTAAATTCGGTCGCGCGTGGTCTGGCGGCGTTGCGCGGCGTACGAGGCGAGGCACACGCGGGCGTCCTGCACGTCCTGCTCGATCGCCGCCGTCAGGGCTTCCAGCCCGTCGAAACGGGCCTCATCGCGAAGTTTGTGCAGCAGTTCCACGCGGACGAGTTTACCGTAGGCCCCCTCGGCCCCGAGGCGTGCGGGCCAATCGAGGCAATGCACTTCGAGCAGCACCCGGCCGGCGTCTTCCACCGTCGGGCGCACGCCCAGGCTCGCGACGCCGTCCAGCGGCTGTTCGCCCAGGCCGTGGGTGCGCACTGCGTAGATGCCCATCGCGGCCGACTTGGCATGGGCGAAGCGCAGGTTCAGCGTGCGGAACCCCAGCTCGCGGCCGAGCTTGCGGCCGTGCACCACGTGGCCGCTGATGCTGTAGCTGCGGCCCAGCAGCGATTCGGCCTGCGCCATGTCGCCGTCGGCCAGCGCCTGGCGCACCGCCGAGCTCGACACCCGCAGCCCGTGCACCTCGTAGCTCTTCATGCGGGCGACGTCGAAACCCTGCGCCGGGCCGGCGGCATCGAGCATTGCGTAGTCGCCGGCCCGCTTCGCGCCGAAGCGGAAGTCGTCGCCGACCAGGATGTAGCGGGCGCCCAGGCCGCGCACCAGCATGTCGACGATGAAGGCCTCGGGCGACAGCGACGCGAGCGCATGGTCGAAGCGCAGCACGACGACCTGGTCGATGCCGCAGCGCTCCAGCTCGGAGAGCTTGTCGCGCAGCGTCGCGATGCGTGCCGGCGCAAGCTCCGGCTTGCCGGCGGCGCGGGCGAAGTAGTCGCGCGGATGCGGCTCGAAGGTCATCACGCACGAGGGCAGCCCGCGGTGCTGCGCCTCGTTGCGCAGCAGCGCCAGCATGGCCTGGTGGCCGCGGTGGACGCCGTCGAAGTTGCCGATCGTGAGGGCGCAGGCATCGGCGATGCCGGGATGATGGAAACCGCTGAAGACGCGCATGGGCGGGCATTATCCGTCGCGGCGCAGCGGGCCGCTCGCGGTGCCACCCCCCTTGGATCAGCGCTTGCGCTCCAGCTGTTCCCGCTCCGCCGCGCTGACCCAGCGCCACGCACCGCTCGGTACGCCTTTCAGCGTCAGCTCGCCGAAGTCGCTGCGGTGCAGGCCTTCCACCCGGTTGCCCACCGCGGCCACCATGCGCTTGACCTGGTGGTACTTGCCTTCGGTCAGCGTGAGCCGCAGCGTGGTTTCGCCAGTCGCCTCGCAGGCCGCGGCGCGCACCGGCGCCGGGTCGTCGTCGAGCACCACGCCGGCCAGCAACTGCGCCACCTGCCCGGGCGTCACCTCGTGCTTGGCCGTCACCTCGTAGACCTTCGGCACATGGTGCTTCGGCGAGGTCAGGCGGTGGATCAGCGTGCCGTCGTCGGTCAGCAGCAGCAGGCCGGTGGTGTCCTCGTCGAGCCGGCCGACCGGCTGCACGCCGCGGTTGCGCAGCGGCGGGGGCAGCAGGTTCAGCACGCTCGGATGGTGCTTGGGCTTCTGCGAGCATTCGTAGCCGGTCGGCTTGTGCAGCAGCACCAGCGCCTTCTCGTGGAAGCGCCAGTCGCGGCCCTGCACCGTGAACACCAGGCCCTCGGTGTCGACCTCTTCGGCCGGCTCCTCGATGACCCGCCCGCCGACCGACACCAGCCCGTGCCCGATCAAACCCTCGCATTCGCGGCGCGTGCCGAAGCCCTGGGAAAACAACACCTGCGACAAGCGCATCGACGATCTCTTTCGTTCAGGAATGGAGTTCGAGCAGCACGATGTGCCCGCCGGCGCACGGCCAGGCGCGGCCGACGATGCGCTCGCCGTTGAATTCTCCGGCCACCGCGCGGCCTGCGGTGTCGGTGACCTTCACCGCGGCCAGCGACAGGCCCGGCACGCCCGGCGGCAGCCCGGCCGGTGGATGGCCGTCGAGCAGGATGCGATCGCGCGGCACGCCGAAGTAGCCGCGCGGGCGGCTCAGCTGCACCAGCGAGAGTGCCTCGCGGTCGGGCGCCGGCGCGGCCACCGGGTCGGCGTCGGCGTCCACATCGGCCAGGCGCATCGCGCGCAGGTGCACCAGCGACGACGAGCGCGCGAACGGCGAGCGGTAGAGGTGCGTCGTGTCGTGGCCGGCGGCGGTGATGACGAACTCCAGCGGCGTGCGCGGGTCGGTCGCGAGCGGTCCCCAGGCGCCGTCCGGGCCGACGGTGTGGCGGTACAGCGGCGCACCGATGCGTTCGCCGGTGTCCGGATCGGTGGCGTGCACCTCGACGGTGGCACCGGCCAGCGGCAGGTTGTCGGGCACCGCGGCCTGCGGGTGCAGGCCGGAGACGGTGCCGGAGAGCTCGATCGCGGTGTCCGCGGGCACCGGCTGCACGGTGCCGGGCGTGCGGCCGGTGAGAAAGCGCCACATCGCGTCGAAGGCGGCCGGGCCGAAAGAAGTCTCACGGTGATCGATGCAGGCGATCACGACGTTGTGCGCTCCGCGCAGCGCCGGGCCGTCGGCATCGACGCCGGTCGGCCGGCCCGGCGCGCCGATCCACAGGCCATCGGGTTGCGCGTACTTGTCGAGGCCGTCGGAGCGAATCGTCATCCAGCGCGGGCCGGGCGTCGTCTCGTCGGCACCGCTGCCGTTCAGGCGCTGCAGGAACGGCCCGGCGCCGTTGAACTCGTTGCCCGGCCGGAAGCCGGCATCGGCCCACACGCCGTGGTTCGGCGTGCCACCGAGGATGGCGTGCGATACGCGTGCTGCGCCGCCGTTGGCGATGAAGTTGCGCACCGCGAAGCCGCCGCGCGAGTTGGCGATCAGCACCACCCGCGCCACGCCATGCCGGCGGCAGGCCTGCTCGACCGCGTCGGCCACGCAGCGCCGCGCGTCGTCGCTGGAACTGCGGCCGGGCTGCGCGATGCCGTCGTCGTCGCGTGCCAGCGGGCAGGGCATGTCGATCGCCTGCAGCCGCTCGCGCGGCCAGCCGTTGCTCTCGAAGCGCCAGACGGTGGTCAGCCACAGCGCGGCGGTGTCGCCGTTGCCGTGCACGAAGACGATGGGTGGGAAGGCGCCGGTCGGGGTGTCGCTCATGCCGGCAGGCCCAGGTCGCGCGCGGCGGGATACGGGCCCCAGGCGGTGGCGGCCTCGATGGCGCGCACGACGGCCCGGGCCGTCGCCTCGGCCGCCATCGTGCCGAGCAAGGTGGGATGGGCGCTGCGGCCGCTGGCACCGGTGGCGAGCGCGAACAGCGTGTCGCCGTCACTCTGCGTGTGGACCGGGCTGATGCTGCGCGCGAGCCCGTCGTGCGCGGTCTGCGCGAGCTTGCCGGCCTGGGCCTTGGTCAGCACCGCATCGGTGCCGACCACGCCGATCGTCGTCGCGGCGCCGGCTTGCATCGGCTGCGGCAGTTCGCCGCGCAACAAGGCCTGCGTGGTGTCGAGCAGGCTGCGGCCGTCGGCGCTGCGCGCGCCGGCCAGCACGCGGCCGCTGCGCGGATCGATCACGTCGCCGACCGCGTTCACGGCGACCCACGCGCCGACCGTGATGCCGTCCACCGTGACGCAGGCGTGGCCGAGCCCGCCGCGCATCGCGCGGCCGAGCCCGAACAGCTTGCCGACCAGCGCACCAGCACCGGCGCCGACGTTGCCCTCGGCGCAGGGCGCGTCGCTCGCCGCCTTGCAGGCGGCGTAGCCGGCATCGGCATCGGGGCGGATGCGGCCGTCGCCGACCGACAGGTCGAACAGGATGGCGGCCGGCACGATCGGCACGCGGTGCGGGCCGACCGGGTAGCCGATGCCGCATTCCTCGAGCCAGCGCATCACGCCGCCGGCTGCATCGAGCCCGAACGCGCTGCCGCCGGCCAGCAGCACCGCGTGCACGTGCTCGACGGCGTTGAGCGGCGACAGCAGGTCGGTCTCGCGCGTGCCCGGCGCTGCACCGCGCACGTCGACGCCGCCGACCGCCCCTGCAGGTGCGAGCACGACGGTGCAGCCGGTGGGCCGGCGCTTGTCGGTGAAGTGGCCGACGCGCAGGCCGGCGACGGCGCTCAGGCCTGGTGTGGGATGCATCGCTGGGAAGGGGCGGGGATCAGCGATTATGAAACGGCTGGTGGATCATTGATGACACACCCACTCAGTTGCAACAGTCTGCGCAGATTGGCGGGTGGCGACAGGCGGCGTGATACACCGTGCGCAGTCCCGATGCGACCGAAGCGACCGTGTGGGCTTGCCCTTTGCAAGAACCTGCCTGTCGCATTCRCTCCGTCCGGACCCTCAGGGCCGGAGAAGAAAAAAGAGCACACGGGCTCAAGCCCCGTCGGAGGAATGCATGGAGTCGATGCGTAACGATGGTTCGTCAGCGAACACTCGGCTGGCCCTTCACGCCACTGCCAGGCGGCTGCATCGGTTGAGGCCGGCTTGGCGGCAGGCCAGCCTTGCGCTGCTGGCCGCCACCACGTTGGTCGCCGGATGCGGCCCTTCGTCTGATGACGGCCCGGCGCCGACACCCAGTTCCGGCTCGACACCGACGCCGGCACCGGCACCGGCACCAGCACCAGCACCAGCACCAGCACCAGCACCAGCACCAGCACCAGCACCAGCACCTGCACCTGCACCTGCACCTGCACCTGCACCTGCGCCCGCACCGACGCCAGCGCCCGCACCCGCACCCGCACCCGCACCCGCACCCACGCCCTTGCCCATCACGATCGCGCCGCTCGGATCGCCGCGCATCCTGATCTCCGATGCGCCGACGCTGACCCGCCTGCGCACCGCGCTGACCAGCAACACGGCGTCGGCGACGCGCTTCAAGAACATGGTCGATTCGCAGATCGCCGGTGCCGACATCTATCTGTTCGGCCCCTGGCAGGCGGCGCTGTTGTCCCAGGTGACGGGCAAGGCGTCCTACTGCCAGTACGCGGTCGACCAGACCGAGAGTTTCGTGAAAACCGAAGAAGCGCTGATCAACAGGAATGCGGCTGCAACGGTGGCTGGCGACAGCTACCTCGATGTCGGCGGCACGATCGGCAACATGGCGATGGTGTACGACTGGTGCCGCTCGCAGATGACGGCGGCCCAGCGCACGCGCTGGGCCACCTACGGCAACCAGGCGGTCTGGAACGTGTGGAACCACACGCAGGCCAGATGGGGCACCACCACCTACGCCTGGAGCGGCTGGTCGGTCGACAACCCATCGAACAACTACTACTACTCGTTCCTGCGCGCGACCATGCTGCTCGGCCTCGCCACCTACGGCGAAAACACGCAGGCCTCGACCTGGCTGGACAAGTTCCGCACCGAGAAGATTGCCAACCAGCTCGTGCCGACCTTCACCCGCGATCTGCAGGGCGGTGGCTCGCGCGAAGGCACCGGCTACGGCACGGCGATGAACGGCCTGTTCGACCTCTACCACCTGTGGGAAAAATCCACCGGCGAGCGCATCGCAGACGGCACCCCGCACACGCTCGCATCGTTCGACAAGTTCATGCACGACATCGTGCCGACCCTGGACCGCATCTCGCCGACCGGCGACCATTCGCGCGACTCGACGGCCGCGCTGTTCGACTACCACCGCCAGTACCTCGAGGTGCTGTCGCGCCTGTACCCGTCTGACGTGATGGCGGGCGTCTCCAAGTCGCTGCTGGCGCAGTCGTCGGTACCGCGCATGGCGAATGCCTTCGAGTACTGGGTCGACTACCTGTACGACCAATCCGACATCGCCGCACAGCCGCTGAGCCGCCTGCCCACCGCCCACTGGGGCAGCGGCACCGGCCAGTTCTCGATGCGTTCGGCCTGGGCCGGCGATGCCACCTATGCCAACCTGATCTGCGGCCCCTACACCGAGAGCCATGCCCACCACGACCAGGGCAGCTTCGTGATGTTCAAGGGCAATTGGCTCGCCTTCGATGAAAACATCGATTCGCACTCGGGCCTGGCCCAGTACGAGACGCCGCACAACCTGGTGCGCATCGAGCAGAACGGCAAGCTGGTGGAGCAGACCTACAACGCCAGCTGCGCGATGCAGGCCCTGGCCGACACGCCCGTCTACGCCTATGGCCTGGCGCGGGTCACACCGATGTACGGCGGCAAGGCGGTGGTGGCGAAGGTGGAGCGCGAGTTTCTGTTCATCAAGCCCGCCACGCTCGTGATCCTCGACCGCGTGCAGACCACCGGCAGCGGCATCAGCCGCATCTGGACGCTGAATCTGCCGGGCACGCCCACGCTCTCGGGCGACCGCATCACGGCGATGAGCGGCAGCAACCAGCTCGACGTGGTGCGCCTCGCTCCCACCGGGCTCGCCTCGCAGGCAATCTCGTGGCCCACGGTCGATGACGACATGAATGCCGGCTCGCGCGTCGACGTGGCCGATTCGAACGGCAACGCGTCGGTGTTTCTCAACGTGCTGGGCGCGGACCATGCCTTCACTGCGGCGACCCGCTCCGACGCGGCCGGCCAGACCGGCGCACAGATCACGCTGGCCAACGGCAGCGTGGCGACCGCGCGCTTCAGCACCGACGGCACCGGTGGCACGCTGGAGATCCGCAACCAGGCAGGCAGCGTCACCTTCAGCGGGGCGTTGCCGACGACCGTGCAGGCACCGCCCCGGCTGGCCAACTGAGTCATGCGAGGCCTTCGCGGAACGATACCGACGCTGAGCGGGCTGTTCGCCGCCGTGCTGTTGCTGAGCGCATGCGGCAGCGGCGCATCGGATGACGCGCCCGCGCCCGCGCCATCGACATCACCACCGATCGGCGCGCCTGCACCGGCGCCCGCACCCGCACCCGCACCCGCACCCGCACCCGCGGAGGCCTGCTTCTCCGACCCCATCGAGCCGATCTGGAACGAGAGCGGAGCCAGCGCGACACGCATCAAGAGCCCCGCGCCGCACATGCACTTCACGGCCGGCGCGCCGCTGCGCATCCTTGCCGATGCGCGAGATCCGAATGCCTACCTGTGCCCACCCGGGCACCCGCCCTACGTCTGCCCCGGAACCCGGGAGAACTTCTATGTCGATGGGCAACTGGTCGGCGTGGCCTTGCCGAGTGCCACCGATTTCAACCTCTGGGAGCTGCGCCTGCCCGCCGGCCTCCCGCAGGGCGAGCATGTGCTGACCGTCGGCCATGTGCCGTACGACCCGGCCACCGGCGCCGGCGGCAGGCAGGTCGACGGGCCGACCCCCATCACCATTCACATCGATGCCCCGCCCGTGCACGGCGTCACGGTCACGCTCACGCAAGACCTGGTGCTGAGCGGCTCGGCCGACCTCGACTGGACGGACAAGACCGTCATCGGCAATGGCTTCAAGGTGCTTGCCGGCGCGGGCTACTCGGGCCGCGTGCACATCCAGAATGCGCATGTCAGCGGGCTGGGCCGCTTCAGTGCCCTGGGCATCGACATCGCGACCACGGGCTCGGTGGCGATTCAAGACTCGGTCTTCGAGGCCACCGGGGCGATGCGCTTCAGCGCCCAGGGCAGTGGCACGATGACGGTGAAGAACAACGAGCTTCGCGCCAACAACCTGATCACCTATGTTTCGAGCGACCCGTCGGTGCCGGTCGTCCTCGAGCTCGCCGGCAACACGTCCGGCGGCAAGGTCTTGCAGGGCAACCGCGTCGGTGGCGGCATGCTGCGCGTGAGTGGCAACGGCTGGCAGATCGGTGGCCTGCTTGCAGGGCAGGGCAATGTCCTGATGGGGGTGAGGGCGGTGCTGCAGCTCTACGACTCGTCGAACGACATCGTGCAAGGCAACTACCTGCTGCACGACTACCACGGCGGGTTCAGCCAGGGCTTCAATCTCTGGTTGCAAGGCAGCTCCGGCAACGAGCTGGCCGAGCACAACGTGGTGCATGGCGGCTCGTGGCCGATCCAGAATTTCGGCGGCGAGTTCCGCTACAACCTGGCCATCGACAGCGGGCACAATTTCTGGCGCGGCTCGGCGAGCGGCACCCGGATTCACCACAACGTCTTCGCGCATGCCAGCGGCACCAACACCCAATACGACGGCGCCATCATGGTCTACGGCGGAGAGAGCGGCCTCGACATCCACAACAACAGCTTCGATGCCGGTGGTTCGGCCGGTGCCTACGACGCGCCGGTGTTCAACATCGGCGCGGGCTCGGTGTTCACCTCCATCCGCAACAACCTGTTCACCGCGTTCAGCGAGGTGCCAGCCAGTTTCGGCAAGGCCCTGGTATCGACCGACAGCGGCGCCGTGGCCAGCCCGCGGGTGATCTCGGCAGACTACAACGGCTGGTTCAATCCGCTGGCGCCGAATTCGGCGCGCTATCTGCCGGGCATGGTGCAGAACCCGGCGGGGGTGCACGACGTGCAGGCGAACCCCAGACTCTCAGGCCAGGCCGAGGTGCCGTACCGGGTGTCGAAGGGCTGCGTCTGGCTGGGCCTGTACACGACAGGGCAGGTCCTGTCTCGCTACCGGCAGATCTACCGGCCCGCCGMCGGCAGCCCGCTCATCAATGCGGGCAACCCCGCCGATGGCGCCGGYACGGCCATCGGGGCGGTCGGCGCCGACGACAGCCACCCGATGGATCTGTTCGGCCGCGTCGTGCCCTAGGCGAAGACGCCGGCCGTGTCCTGCATGCGATCGGACACTTCGCCCAACTGGTGCAGCGTGTCGCCGAAGCTCAGCTCCATCACCGTCAGCCGCTTGAAGTAGTGGCCAGCGATGTACTCGTCGGTCACGCCGATGCCGCCGTGCAGCTGGATGCACTGCTGGCCGACGAAACGCATCGAGACGCCGAGCTGGTACTTGGCCTGCGCCAGCGCGCGCCGCCGCGCCCCGGCCGGCTCGTTCATCTTCAGCGTCGCGAAGTAGCTCATCGAGCGTGCCAGCTCGAGCTGCATCTTCACGTCGGCGATGCGGTGGCGCAGCGCCTGGAAGCTCGCGATCGCGACGCCGAACTGCTTGCGCGTGTTCATGTACTCGACGGTCACCGCCACCAGCTGGTCCATCGCGCCGACCGCCTCGGCGCAGAGCGCGGCGATGCCGATGTCGACCGCGTGTTCCAGCGCGCCATGGCCCTCGCCGGCGGCCACCAGCAGCGTGGCCGGCGCATCGGCCAGCGTGACCTCGGCCGCGCGCGCACCATCGGCGGTGCCGTAGCCGCGCGTCTTCACGCCGGCGGCACGGCGCTCGACCAGGAACAGCGCGATGCCCGCCGGATCGTCGACCGCACCCGACACGCGGGCCGGCACGATGAACGCATCGGCCAGATCGCCGGCCGG
Organism: Rhizobacter sp. P3_C12; assembly: GCF_056402735.1. Classification (NCBI taxonomy): domain Bacteria; kingdom Pseudomonadati; phylum Pseudomonadota; class Betaproteobacteria; order Burkholderiales; family Sphaerotilaceae; genus Rhizobacter; species Rhizobacter sp. P3_C12. The sequence goes on along the minus strand of NZ_JBFUGW010000070.1, from coordinate 6,442 downwards.
CACGAGGCTCTTCGCGCCGTTGAGCGTCCACGCGCTGCCGGCCGCCTTCGCTGCGGTCTCGACATGCGCCAGCTTGAAACGCGCCCCGCGCTCCTGGTGCGCCAGCACCACCAGCGCATCGCCGCCGGCGATCTTCGCGAGCCAGCCGTCGACCGCCGGCTGCGGCGCGCAGGCCGACAGCACGCCGCCAGCCATCAGCGCGCCCTGCGCATAGGGCTCCAGCACCAGGCCGCGGCCCAGTTCCTCCATCACCACCATCGCGTCGGTCGGGCCGAAGCCCATGCCGCCGTGCGCCTCGGGCACGAACAGGCCGGTCAGCCCGAGGTCGGCCATCTCGCGCCACGCCTCGCGCGAACAGCCGCCGTTCTGCACGATGCGCTTGCGCCGCTCGGCGTCGTAGCCCTTGGCGACCCACTTGCGCACCGAGTCGCGCAGCATCTCTTGATCGTCGGAGAAGTCGAAGTCCATGGTGGTGTCCGTAGCCCGGATGCCATTCCGGGCAATTTTGATGGGGATGCGCAGCAATCCCGGATTGGCATCCGGGCTACCCGAGAACCGTCTGCGCGACGATGTTGCGTTGCACTTCGTTGCTGCCGCCGTAGATGGTTGTCTTGCGCACGTTGAAGTAGGTCGCGGCCAGCGGCGCGCAGTACGCCGCGCCGACGTGGTCACCCTGCCAGCCGGCCTCCATCGCGTCGTGGATGAAGGGCACGCTGTACGGCCCGGCCGCCAGCATCAGCAGCTCGGTCAGGCGCTGCTGGATCTCGCTGCCGCGGATCTTCAGCAACCCGGCCACGTCGAGCGACTGCTTGCCGGACTTTTCAGCGCTCAGCACCCGCAGCACCATCATCTCCAGCGCGACGATCTCGACCTCCAGCTTCGCGATCTCGTCGCGGAAGCGCACGTCGTCGTAGACCTTCTCCGCCTTCGCGATGCGCTTGAGACGCTCCAGCTCGCGCTTCGAGCGGTTCACGTCGGCGATGTTGGTGCGCTCGTGCGCCAGCAGGTACTTGGCGTAGGTCCAGCCCTTGTTCTCTTCGCCGACCAGGTTGTCCGCCGGCACCTCGACGTCGTCGAACCAGACCTCGTTGACCTCGTGCTCGCCGTCCATCGTGATGATCGGGCGCACCGTGATGCCGGGGCTCTTCATGTCGATCAGCAGGAAGCTGATGCCGGTCTGCGGCTTGCCTTCAGTGCTGGTGCGCACCAGGCAGAAGATCCAGTCGCCGTACTGGCCGAGCGTGGTCCAGGTCTTCTGGCCGTTGACGATGTAGTAGTCGCCGCGGCGCTCGGCGCGGCACTTCAGCGACGCGAGGTCGGAGCCCGAGCCCGGCTCGCTGTAGCCCTGGCTCCACCACACCTCGCCGCTCATGATGCCGGGCAGGTGGCGCTTCTGCTGCTCGGGCGAGCCGAAGGCCATGATCACCGGCGCGACCATCACCGGACCGAACGGCACGACGCGCGGCGCACCGGCCAGCGCGCACTCTTCCTCGAACAGGTGGCGCTGGATCGCGTTCCAGCCCGGGCCGCCGAACTGCGTCGGCCAGGCCCAGCCGTGCCAGCCCTGCTGGCCGAGGATCTTCGCCCAGCGCTGCAGATCGTCCTTCGACAGGCGCAGCGCGTTGTGCACCTTGTGGCTGATGTCCTTCGGCAGGTGCTCGGCCACCCAGCCGCGGATCTTCTGTCGGAAGGCCTGCTCTTCGGGCGTGAAGTTCAAATCCATCGTCGTGTCTCCTGTGCGCCGCGTTTTAGCACGGTCGTGCGTTTACGGGATGTCCCTGCGGCGACAACGGGCCTACCGATAATCCCGCGGTGACTTCTTCCTATCGATCCACCGTGGCCGCGCTGGCTGCCGGCCAGCTGGTGAGCTGGGCGGCGCTGTACTACGCATTCTCGTCCTTCGTGCTGCCGATGCAGCAGTCGCTGGGTTGGAGCAAACCCGTGTTGATGGGCGCCTTCACGCTGGGCCTGGCGGTGTGGGGCGCGAGCAGCTATGCGGMCGGCGCCGCGATCGACCGCGGCCACGGGCGTGGCGTGATGACGCTCGGCGCGGTGCTGGCCGGTGCCGGTTTCCTGCTGTGGTCGCAGGTGGCGCAGCCGGCCACGCTGTACCTCGCGTGGGTGCTGCTGGGCGCGGCGATGGCAATGATCCTGTACGAGCCGGCGTTCACCGTGCTGACCAAGCGTTTCCCCGAACGCTACCGCGACGGCATCACGTCGCTGACGCTGGTGGGCGGCTTCGCGAGCACGCTGTCGTTTCCAGCGGTGGCCTGGCTGGTGAACGCCTGGGGCTGGCGCGTCGCGTTGGCGGTGATCGGCGCCGTGCTGCTGCTGGGCGTGGCACCGTTGCACGCCTGGGCGCTGCGCGGCAGCGATCCGCCGCAAGCGCCGCGCGGCACGCACGACGCCGCCGACGATGCGACGCTGCACGAGGCCCTGCGCCACCGCGCGTTCTGGCTGCTCACCGCCACCTTCACGCTGTACTCGTTCGCGGCGGCCACGCTGTGGGCGCACGTCATGCCGATCTTCGCGTCGAAGGGGCGCAGCGAGGTGCAGGCGCTCGCGGTGCTGACCTGGATCGGGCCGGCGCAGGTGGCGGGGCGCTTCGTGTTCCTCGCCTTCGGGCGCCGCGTCACGCCGCGCGGGCTGGGCCTGGCGGTGCTGGGCGGCCTGCCGCTGTCGTTCGCGATCTTCGCGCTGGCCGAGAACCTGGCGGCACTGATCGTGTTCGCGGTGCTGTTCGGCATCGCCAACGGCCTGGTGACGATCGTGCGTGGCAACCTGGTGCCCGAGTACTTCGGCCGGGCGCACGTCGGGCGCATCGGCGGGGCGATGTCGGCGATCGCGCTGTTGTCGCGGGCGGCTGCGCCGGTGCTGACGGCCTGGCTGCTGCTGGCGCTGCCCGGCTACCGCGAGCTGCTGCTGATGCTGGCGGGGCTCGGCGTGGTGGCGCTCGTGAGCTTTGCCTTCGCCAAGCCACCCCAGTGAGGGTCGGCTCTACGGCTTCTTGTCCAGCGTCATCGTGTCGTTGTCGCGCTTCATCTGGAAGCGCGACAGGAAGCTGTTGCCGAGCAGCACCTGGCTCATCGACGCCGGCAGGACGACGGCCTCGACGTTGAACACCTGCACGTCGCCGATGCGCACCGAATTCAGCGTGAGGCGGTAGGCCGGCACCGAGCCGTTGGCGGTGTTGACCATGCCGCGCTGGCCGTCGCGGTACTTCAGGCCGATCGCATCGGCTTCCGACTGGGAGATGCTCACGGTGGTGGCGCCGGTGTCGACGACGAACACCACCGCCTTGCCGTTGATCGAGCCCTGCGAGTAGAAATGGCCGCCCGGACCGACCGGCAGCACGATGCGGCTGCCGCCGCCTTCGACCGGCGCGGCGCCCAGGCTGACCTGCACGCCGCCGAGCCGCAGCTGCTGGCGCTCGCCGCCGACCTCGACGACGGCCTCGCCGCCCGACATGCTGATCAGCTTGACGCCCTGCACGGTGCTGCCGACCGTGACCGTGCGCGGTGCGCCGTTGATCATCAGCAGCGCCTTGTTGTCGCCCAGCGCGCCGCTCATCGAGACGGTCTGGGCGGAGGCGGCCGCAGCGAGCAGCGCGCCGGCCGCCAGCGCGGCGGCGACGAGAGCGCGGCCCATCAGTCGCGGAAGTTGTCGAAGCTCAACGGCGCGTCGGTCACTTCCTTGCGGATCAGCGCCATCGCGGCCTGCAGGTCGTCGCGCTTGGCGCCGGTGACGCGCACCGTGTCGCCCTGGATCGCGGCCTGCACCTTCATCTTGCTCTGCTTGATCAGCGTCTGGATCTTCTTCGCGGTGTCGCTGTCGATGCCGTTCTTGACGGTGATCAACTGCTTGACCTTGTCGCCGCCGATCTTCTCGATCTTCGCGCTGCGGTCGAGGAAGCGGATGTCGACGCTGCGCTTGGTGAGCTTGGCCAGCAGGATGTCCATCACCTGGCCGATCTGGAAGTCGCTGTCGGCGTAGACCGTCAGTTCCTTCTCTTTCAATTCGACACGGGCGGACGAGCCCTTGAAGTCGAAACGGGTGCCGATTTCCTTGGCGGTCTGGTCCACGGCATTGCGCACTTCGACGAGATTGGGGTCGAGTACGGCATCGAAGCTGGGCATGGTCGGTAGTTCCTCTCTGGATCGGCGAAAATTCTCGCATGCAAATCGAATCGGGCGTCAGCCTGAAACCCTACAACAGCTTCGGATTGCCGGCTGTCGCACACACTTTGGTGCGCATTGCCAGCGATGCGGACGTGCGACGCGTCGTCGACCACCCCCAGCTCGGCCGCGCGCCGAAGTTCGTGCTGGGCGGCGGCAGCAACATCGTGCTGACCCGCGACATGCCGCAGGTGGTGCTGAAAGTCGAGGTCAAGGGCCGCGCGCTGGTGCGCGAAACCGACACCGCGTGGATCGTCGAGGCCGGGGCCGGCGAGAACTGGCACGAGTTCGTCGCGTGGACGCTGTCCCAGGGCTGGCCGGGCCTGGAGAACATGGCGCTGATCCCGGGCACGGTGGGTGCCGCGCCGGTGCAGAACATCGGCGCCTACGGCATCGAGCTGAAGGACCGCTTCGAGTCGCTGGACGCGGTCGACCTGGTCACCGGGCGCGGCGTCACGCTGGCGAGCGGCATCTGCGCCTTCGGCTACCGCGACAGCGTCTTCAAGCATTCGCTGGCCGGCCGCAGCGTGATCACGCGGGTGCGTTTCCGCCTGCCGAAGCCGTGGCAGCCGGTGCTGGGCTACCTGGAGCTGGAGCGCAAGATGGCCGAGACCGGCATCGGCGCGCCGAGCTCGCAGCAGGTGTTYGACTGGGTCTGCGCGATCCGCCGCGCCAAGCTGCCCGACCCGGCCCAGGTCGGCAACGCCGGCAGCTTCTTCAAGAACCCGGTCGTGACGCCGGAGCAATGCCGCGACATCATCGGCCGCGACCCGGAGATCGTGCACTACCCGATGCCCGACGGCAGCGTGAAGCTGGCGGCCGGCTGGATGATCGACGCCTGCGGCTGGAAGGGCAAGAGCATCGGCCGCGCCGGCGTCTACGAGAAGCAGGCGCTGGTGATCGTCAACCGCGGCGGCGCGATCGGCTCCGAGGTGGTGACGCTGGCGCGCGCGATCCAGGAGAGCGTGTACGGGCGCTTCGGGATCCGGCTGGAGCCGGAGCCGGTGGTGGTGTGAGCGGGCGGCCCGCGCCGTCAGACTCGCCCGAGGTTCGCCATGAAGGCACGCGCTCCGGCCTCCCGGTTGCGCTGGAGCAGCGTGGCGATCGCCTCACCCTGGGGAGGACTCAGTGGCGTATTGCCGAGGTCCAGCGAGATCAGCGATTCGTTGGCCCTGATGGCCATGATCACCTCGTCGACGAACGCCGCGTCGAAGCTGGCGCCGGGGAACGAGAGCGACTTCAGCTTGCACGCTGGATCCTGCAGCGCGTCCACCAGCAGGTCCTGTAGCGTCTCGGAGTCCGCTATGAGGCCACCCAGGGTCAACGATGAGAGGGACCGATTCGCGCGTATCGCGTCGCCCAGCAGCCTCAGTCTCTCGGCAGACCAGGGCAGGGTCAGCCAGGCTGATTCCGCCTTGAGGTGTGTTGACAGTGCGTCGCGCAGTGCGGGCATCCACGCCTCGTTGCCGGCAGGCTCGTGCGTCAGGCGAATGCTCAGCCCGGACAGCGACTTGGTGCGTGGTGTGGCGTGCGAGAACAGCCGGACCAAGGCGCCGGAATCGGGCGGGTTCGCATCGGATGCGTAGAGTTCAAGCCGGTCCAGGCCGTTGCTGTGGGCCAGCGCGTCGGCGAGACGCTCGGCCTGCTCGGGCGTCGACGGGATCGGCAGTTCGATGCCCTTGATCTGCGGGCAATGGGGCAGCACGCGGATGAAGAACCCGAGGTTTTCCGGGGTGATGTGTCCGCGCTCGAATTCGAGTTCGACGCCGTCGCCGCGGAAGCGGTTCACGTCGGCGGGCTGAACGCAGGCGTCGTAGGTTTTGGCAACCAGCCGGAACGGGTCGAAGAGATCGTTGTCCGCACACCAGCAGAGCACGAGCTGCGCGTCGGCAGCCTCCATCGCCGGATTCGGAATGGTCGCGTCGCGCTGGAAGTCGCGCACACACGCTTGTTCCTGCGACGTGTCGAACGTGGCCATGCCGGCGATCAATCGCTCTGTCTGGGTCGCGGCAGCGGGGTTGCCCGACCGGCCGGGAACGAAGTGGCGCGGCGGGGATGCGTCGAGGGTGCGTTTCATGATGGCTGAGTGGCACGCCGCCGCTTCAGGGTTCCAACATGGATGACGCATCGCGCCAGCGCGCCGCCGCCTGCCCGCGCGTCTGCGCCCCCAGCTTGTCGAGGATGTTCGCGACATGCCGCTTCACCGTGTGCGGGCTCAGGTCGAAGGCTCGCGCGATCAGCTTGTTGCTGTCGCCGGCGGCCATGCG
>NZ_JBFUGW010000069.1:0-25609 GCF_056402735.1 Rhizobacter sp. P3_C12 | reverse complement strand
GGCTGGCGGCGGCCTGCACGCTGGCCGAGCGCGGCCATGCGGTCGAGCTGTTCGATTCGGCGGGCGAGATCGGCGGGCAGTTCAACCTCGCGCGGCGCGTGCCGGGCAAGGAGGAGTTCGCCGAGACGCTGCGCTACTTCAACCACCGGCTGCAGGCGGCCGGCGTCACGCTGCGCCTGAACACGCGGGCGACGGCCGGGCTGCTGGTGGCCGGCGATTTCGAGCGCGTGCTGCTCGCCACCGGCGTGACGCCGCGCGATCCGAAGATCCCCGGCCAGGAGCTGCCGCACGTGCTCAGCTACATCGACGTGCTGCTGCAGCGCAAGCCGGTGGGCGACAAGGTGGCGGTGATCGGCGCCGGCGGCATCGGCTTCGACGTGGCGGAGTTCCTCGTCACGCCGCCAGGACACTCGCCGACGATGAACCTCGCCGAATGGCGGGCCGAGTGGGGCGTGGCCGATCCGTCCGAGGTGCGCGGCGGCGTCGTGCCGGCCCGGCCCGCGCCGGCGGCACGGCAGGTGGTGTTGCTGCAGCGCAAGAGCGGCAAGCTCGGCAAGGGGCTCGGCAAGACGACCGGCTGGATCCACCGCGCGGCCCTGCAGATGAAGCAGGTCGAGATGATCGGCGGCGTCAACTACGAGCGCATCACGCCGCAGGGCTTGTTCGTCACCTACGGCGAAGAACGGCGCGACGGCCAGCTGATCGAATGCGACACGGTCGTGCTGTGCGCCGGCCAGCTGCCGCTGCGCGAGCTGCTGGAACCGCTGCGCGCATCGGGTGTGGCCACTGACTTGATCGGCGGCGCCGACGAAGCGGCCGAACTCGACGCGAAGCGCGCCATCGACCAGGGCACACGGATTGCCCTGGCGCTTGAATGAGCCGTCTGTTGCGCACCGCCTTCGTCACCCTGCTGTTCTGCCTCACGGGCCTGGGGGGATGCGCCAGCCTGCCGCCGCCGCAGCCGCATGCGCCGGTGCAGGCACTGGCCGATCCGGAGAACACCGCGCTCGGCAGGTTCGTCGCGGCCAATGCGCCGTCGCCGGGCATCTCGGGCTTTCGCGTGCTGGCCTCGGGCGACGATGCGTTCGCCGCGCTGACCGCGCTGGCCGATCGCGCGCAGAAGACGCTGGACCTGCAGTACTACCTGATCCACAGCGATGAATCGTCGCGCGCGCTGATGCAGCGCGTGCGCGCGGCCGCCGACCGCGGCGTGCGCGTGCGGCTGCTGATCGACGACCTGAACACCGCCGGCCAGGACGATGCGCTGCTGCGCCTGACGCAGCACTCGCGCATCGAGGTGCGGCTGTACAACCCGTTCCCGTCGGGCCGCATGGCGACCTTGAGCCGCGTGATGGCCTCGCTGACCGACGCCGGCCGCATCAACCACCGCATGCACAACAAGATGTTCGTCGCCGACAACGCGCTGGCCGCGACCGGCGGGCGCAACCTGGGCGACGCCTACTTCGTGCAGAGCGCGCAGAGCAACTTCCTCGACATCGACGTGCTGGTGGCCGGGCCGGCGGTGAAGGCGCTGTCGGCGGTGTTCGACGGGTTCTGGAACGACCCGCTGGCGTATCCGATCGGCCTGGTGGTCGATGTGCCAGCCGCCTCGGCGGCTGCGACTGTGTCGACCTCTGCGAGCCAGGCTGACGCACCCGATCACCCGGCGAGCGCGCTGGCCGGCGAGGCGGCGGCCTCGGCCCCGGCGATCGTGGCGAGCGCCGCCCGCTCGCCGCTCGGCAGCGAGCTCGCACGCAACCAGCTGAAGCTGGTGTGGGCGCCGTCGCGCGTGCTGGCCGACAAGCCGACCAAGGCCAGCGCACCGGCCACCGAGGAGGCACCCGTGCCGCCGCACGAGGTGATCAGCGACGACGTCGAGGGCCTGCTGCGCGGCGCGCGCAGCGAGGTGGTGCTGATCTCGCCGTACTTCGTGCCCGGCGCGCGCGGCATGGCGCTGATCGACGACCTGAAGCGCCGCGGCGTGCGCCTGCGCGTGCTGACGAACTCGCTGGCCACCACCGACGCGCCGGCGGTGCACATCGGCTATGCGCGCTACCGCGAGCCGATGCTGAAGGCCGGCGTCGACCTGCGCGAACTGCGCGTGCACCTGGACCTGCCGCGCAGCAAGGTCGGCTCGTTCGGCTCGTCGCAGGCCTCGCTGCATGCCAAGGTGCTGGTGATCGACCAGCGCGACGTGCTGATCGGCTCGATGAACATGGACCCGCGCTCGGCCCGGCTGAACACCGAGATGGGCGTCGTGATGCACAGCCCGGAGATCGCGCGCCAGATGCTGCAGCTGTACGACGAGGTCGGCAGCGCCAACAGCTACCGGCTGTCGCTCGACGCCGAGGGCCGGCTGCTGTGGACGCTGTCGCCGCCCGGCGGCGCGCCGAAGGTGCTGACCAGCGAACCGGAGGCGAGCCTGTGGCTGAAGCTGACGGTGAAGCTGCTGTCGCCGTTCGCGCCGGAGGAAATGTTGTGAGGATGCTGCGCGCCGGTGCGTCCTCCGACCACATTTCACGCTGATTTCACGACCGGTTCACCTGTCCCGCTTGCGGCACTGAGATGATGCCGCCCGTGCGCCGTCAAGAGCATGGCGCGGATGGGGGAGGGGGAACCCGTGGGATTGAATCGAAAGCAATGGGCCGGCGTCGCCGTCGCGGTGGTGCTGGTGGGCGGCGGGATCGCGGCCGCGACACTCGGCTGGTCGCGCTTCGGCGGCAACATCAACGCACTCGAGGTGGACCTCGGGCATCCGCAGGCCTACGTGTCGACGCCGGCGCTGTCGCGCCTGCCACGCGACCTGGTCAAGGCGCCGGTGCTGCGCGACGTGCTGACCGAGGACTTCGCGTTCTATTACGAGGAGCATGAGAGCCGCCTCGGCCTGCAGGGCGCGCTGAAGCGCATCGCCTTCGAACACGACACCACGCTCGGCGACAAGCTGATCGAGCTGGCGCTGGACGAGCCGGCCGAGATGGCGTTCTGGACCGACGCCAAGGGCGCGCCGCGCCACTGGGTGATCGCGATGACGCGCGGCGTGCTGGCCCGCACGCTGCAAGGTGCTGCCGCGCTCGCCACCAGTGACCGCCAGCTCAGCGTGATCGACCAGATCCGCGTCAACGGCGACACGCTGCCGGTGTATGCGCTGACGCTGTCGCCGCGCCGCACGCTGGCGCTGGTGGCGCAGGGCAACCGCGTGGTCGTGCTCAGCGATCCGGGCCTGCTGTTCGACAGCGAACGCCAGGTCGACGCCCGGTCGCGCGACGCCGTGGCCGCGCTGCTGTCGGCCGATGCGAAGACGCAGGCGGTGTACCGGCGCGACTTCGGCCTCGGCGAGGCCGGCAACGGCCACACCCTGGTCGCCGACGCGCGGCTGATGTCGTTCGGCTACCAGCACTTCTTCCCCGGCCTGAAGGCCTTGCGCTTCGACCTCGCGCCGGGCGGCGCGGTGCTGGCCACGCACCTGCGCGTCGACAAGCCCGCGGCGCTGCCGGCCGCACCGGCCGACCGCGCGCTGTGGTCGGCCGTGCCGGCCAACCCGGCCGCCTGCACGCTGCTGCCCGCCGACTGGGCGCGCGCCAGGGCGGTGGCCGGCTCGGCCGGCTGGACGGCGCTGGCCGACCAGCTGGAGGGGCCGGCCGCGATCTGCTGGTACCCGCGCTCGCAGTTCCACACGCCGCTGGTCGTCGCGCAGCTGAAGGACGGTGCCGCCGACCCGTCGGCTTCGCTCGACGCGCTGACCGGCTGGCTGCTGCCCACCAAGGCCAACATCGCGTCGGCGCCGGCGCGGGCCGGCAGCAACCGCTGGCAGCGCGAGGTCGCGGCGCCCTGGGGCCCGCATGCCAATGGCGATGCCAGCACCTACCGGCCGACCCTGGCGCGCCAGGGCCGCTGGATCACGTTCTCGCCCGACGATGCGCTGGTCGACCAGGCGCTCGACGCCCAGGCCCGGCGCTTCCCGAGCGTGGCCGACAGCCTGCCGCCCGGGCGCGCGACGCTGGCCGTGATCGACCCGCGCCAGGTGGCCACGCTGGCCCGGCGCGAGGCCTTCGAGGTGCTGCCGCCCGAGCAGGAGCTGTTCCGCCAGGCGGCCGAGCGCCAGCTGGTGCCGCGGCTCGACGCGCTCGCGAAGCTGCCGCTGTCGCGTGCGGTGGCCGAGGGTCAGCCCGATGCGAACGGCTGGGTCGCGGTCGAATGGCACTCGCTGGCGTCGAAAGCCCGCTGATGGACCGCCCGATGCTGACCCGGCGCGCCCTGCTGCTCGCCGGCGCCCTGGCCGCGAGCGCCGGCCATGCCGTGCCGACGCGGCTCGATCGCGAGCAGTCGCAGCGTTTCCGCGACTGGATGACGCTGCTGATCCATGCGCAGATCGAACGCGGCCCGACGCCGCGCTGGACGCACCGCGACTGCGCCGGCCTGGTGCGCTTCGCGGTGGCCGAGTCGCTGCGCGAGCACGACCTGGCGTGGAAGCGCGCCAACGGCCTGCTCGGCACGCGGCTGCCGCCCGACCTCGAGGCGGGCAGCAGCCAGGGCCTGCGCCATGCGTGGCGCCGTGCCGACGGCACGCGCGATGCCTTCGTCGGCGCGCTCGAACTGGTGCAGGAGAACACCCGCCCGGTCGCGCGCCAGCTGACGCAGGCGGTGGCCGGCGACCTGCTGTTCTACGACTTCGGCGACGAGCAGCACCTGATGGTCTGGATGGGCCGCTACATCGCGTACCACACCGGCCGCATCGAAGCCAACGACAACGGCCTGCGCGCAGTGCGCGCGGACCAGCTCCTCGGATGGAAGGACACGCGCTGGCGGCCTTCCGACGACAACCCCAACTTCTCGGGCGTCCATCGACTGGCGTTCCTCGCATGAAGCACCTGCACAAGATTTCCTGGCCCGCACTCGCTCTCGCTGCCGTGCTTGCACTGCCCCCGGTGGCGCCGGCGGCTCCGGCCTCGCCGATGCCGCTGCCGAATGCCTGGGCGCCGTTCTCCGGCGAGCCCTTCTTCCTGCTGTCGGACGCGACCTTCGGCAGCACCGAGGTCGCGAAGGTGCGGCTCGAGGTCAACGCGCCGCAGATGCTGGAGCAGGCCGGCGGCGTCGACGTGCTGGTCTACCGCATCCCGCAGCCGCTCGATTTCCTGCAGCGCCAGAAGAACCTGCACCGCGTGCAGGTCGATGCGCGGCCGGCCGAGCCGGGCCTGTCGAACACGCTGACGCACCTGTGGGACAACTGGTCCGTCAAGTCGCGCCTCGCATGGCAGAAGCTGTTCTCCAGCGACGCGCGCCAGGCCGTCACCGCGCAGGCGCCGGAGCTGAAGACGCCGAAGGCGCTGACCAAGCCGTCCACCTTCGAGGAGCCGCCGCAGTTCAAGCCGATCGCCGGCCTCGCGGTGATCGAGCGCTTCCGCTACCCGGTGCAGGCCGCCAAGCCGATCGAGCCGCCGAAGGACCTGAAGCTGGCCGGCAGCAGCAGCGAGTTCATCAACCCGTCGCAGGGCAACGTCTGGGTGCCGATCGGCAAGCGCGCGCCCGGCCTGTACCTGGTCGAGGCGATCGCCGGCCGGCACCGCGCGACGACGCTGCTGTTCGTCAGCGACACCGTCGCGCTGACCAAGGTCTCCGGCGAGCAGATGCTGGTGTGGGCCGCGCAGCGCGGCAACGGCGCCGCAGTGCCGAAGACGCGCGTCGTGTGGACCGACGGCATCGGCGTGCTGAAGAGCGGTGCGGCCGATGCGCAGGGCCTGGTGCGGCTGGACCGCAAGGCGCCCGAGCAGACCTACGTGTTCGGCGAGGACCCGGCCGGCGGCGTCTTCATCTCCGAGAACTTCTACTACGACAGCGAGATCTACGCGGCCAAGGTCTACGCCGTCACCGACCGCCCGCTGTACCGCCCCGGTGACTGGGTGCAGGTGAAGGTGAGCGGCCGCGAGTTCCGCAGCGCCCGCGAGTCGGTGAGCCTGAAGGACGGGCCGCTCGCGCTGCAGGCGCTCGACCCGGCGGGCCAGGTGATCGCGACGCAGTCGCTGCGCTTCAGCGGCACGCAGGGGGCCGACACCCGCTTCGCGCTGCCCGACAACGCGGCGGCCGGCGGCTACGAGCTGCGCCTGGCGATGGGCGAGGACGTCTACACCGCGGCCTTCCGCGTCGCCGACTACCAGAAGCCGCATTTCGAGATCACGCTGCTGGCCGACAAGCCCGATTTCGCGACCGGCGACCGCATCGGCGGCAAGCTGCAGCTGAACTACCCGGACGGCAAGCCGGTGGCCCATGCCCGCGTCAGCCTGACGGCGCGCGCGCAGAAGCTGACGATGGTCGAGGGCGAGCTGGACTACAGCGGCCAGTTCCCGCTCAAGCTGACGCAGGACGAGCTGCAGACCGACGGCAGCGGCGTCGCGAGCTTCTCGCTGCCGCCGGCCACCGAGCCGAGCCGCTACCTGCTGACGGCGCTCGCGACCGACGGCGCGGCCTGGCGCGTGCGCGCCTCGAAGGAGATCCTGATCGAGCGCGGCAGCGGCTCGTACAAGTTGACGCCGGAACGCCAGTTCTCGACGCCCGGCGAAGCGGTGGCGTTCAAGGTCAGCGCCGGTGCGCAGGCCGCGGCCGATGGCGCACGCCCGGCGCGCTGGGAGTGGCTGCGGCTCGAGAACCGCGCGAAGGAATCGGGTGCGATGCCGGCTGGCGATGCGCTGAGCCTGCGCTTCCCGCAGCCCGGCGCCTACACGGTGACGCTGCGCGACGACAAGGGCCGCATCGTCGCGGCCACCTCGCACTGGGTCAGCGGCGACGGCCTGAAGGCACCGGCTGGCAGCGTCACGATGGTGTTCAACCGCGCCGCCTACCGCGCCGGCGACACCGCCGAACTGCTGCTCGGCTTTCCGGAGCCGGTCGACAACGCGCTGCTGACGCTGGAGCGCGACCGCGTCGAGGCGACGGCCGTGCTCGGCCAGCCGGCCGACTGGGTGAAGAGCGAGCGGCTCGGCCCCACGCAATGGAAGCTGACGCTGCCGGTGCGCGAGGAGATGAGCCCGAACATGACCGTCTCGGTCGCCTACGTGAAGAACGGCGACTACGTGTTCCAGAACCAGGGGCTGATGGTCGAGCAGCCGCGCGTCGCGGTCGGCGTGCGCACCGACAAGCCGGTCTATGCGCCGGGCGACACCGTCACCGTCGACATCGACACGCGTCTCAACGGCCAGCCGGTGGCGGCCGAGGTGGCGGTCGGCGTGGTCGACGAGATGATCTACGTGCTGCAGCCGGAGATCGCGCCGGCCATCGAGGATTTCTTCTACCACCCGCGGCGCAACAACGTGCGCACCAGCGCCAGCCTGTCCTTCATCGGCTACGACCTCGCGACCAGCAAGCTCGGCGTGCTGCCGTCGTCGCGCCAGGTGAACCAGCGCGCGGTCAAGGTGCTGGAGCGTCCGCGGCGCGACAACGTCGACACGGCGGCCTGGGAGCCGCGGCTCGCGACCGGCGCCGACGGCCATGCGCGTTTCACGTTCCGCATGCCCGATTCGCTGACGCGCTGGCGCATCACCGCCCGGGCGATGCAGGCCGGCGGCGCGGTCGGCCAGCAGGTCGGCTGGGTGCGCTCGGACAAGCCGTTCTACGCCAAGTGGACCAGCCCCGACTGGCAGCGCGAGGGCGACCGCGCGCAGGCCTCGATCGCGCTGTTCAACCAGACCGGCAAGCCGGCGCGCATCGAATGGGAGGCGCGCGGCCCGGGCGTCGAGCGCAAGGACACGCTGAGCGTGCAGCCGGGCATCAACTTCGTCGCGCTGCCGATCGCGGCCGACCGCATCGGTGCGGCCGGCGTCAGCCTGCTGCTGCGCCAGGACGGCCGCGTCGTCGACCAGCTCGACACCACGCTGCAGCGCCTGCCGGTGGCCTGGCGCGCACCGCGCGAGCAGGCGCTCGACATCAGCAGCGGCAGCGCCGCGCTGAAGCTGCCGCCGGACGCGACCCGCGTGCGCGTGGCCTTCGCGCAGGACGCGGCGGCCGGCGCCTTCAACCGCTGGATGGAGGAGCTGATCGACTTTCCGTACGGCTGCGTCGAGCAGACGGCCAGCCGCATGCTGCCGCTGTCGATCGCGCTGCAGTCGCTGTCGCCGGCGCAGCAGCCGCTGGCGCCTCAGTTGACGCAGCGCTTGTCGACGGCACGGCTGTCGCTTGCGCAGATGGCCGGCCCGCAGGCGCGCTTCGGCTGGTGGGGCCGCGGCATGAGTGACGACGCGTTCCTGACCGCCTATGCGTATTACGCCGACTGGCGTGCGACGCAGGCGCTGCGCACCAGCCTGCCCGACGAGCATTGGCAGCGCCTGCTCGACGTGTACGCGAAGGACGGCAGCGCGCTGCCGCCGATCCAGCGCGCGTTGGTGCTGTCGTGGATGCAGGAGATGGGGCTGCCGGTGGGCGCGATGAACGCGAGCCTGGTCGAGCAGCTGGCGCAGGAGGCGGGCACCGCGCCGGCCGACGCGCAGCGCGGCAGCTGGGTGATGACGGACGGCGACGTGGCCGGCTCGCGCGACATCGCGCTGGTGCTCGCGGCCGACACCGCGCAGCGAGCAAAGGGTTCGGTCGCGGCCGACCAGCGCGCTGCGGCCGATGCGGCGGCGGTGCGGCTGGGCGGCTCGACGTCGCCGTTCGTGCAGTCGCTGCTGATGGCGACGCGCCGCAGCGGCCCGGAGAAGGCCGGCGAGCTGCTGGGCCAGGTGGGCGCCGACATGCCGACCTTCGACCGCGCGCAGACCTTGCTGTGGCTGCAGCGCGCGCTCGGCCGCAAGCCGGATGCAGCGGCCGATGGCGTGGCGCTGGCCGCACCGTGGCAGCGCAGCGTCGGCAGCAGCGGCGATGTGGTGTGGACGCTGCCGGCCGGGGCCGCCCTGCCGGCGACGCTCGCGCTGCCGGCCGGCGCCAAGGCGGCCTGGGCCTACGTCAGCTACGAGAGCCGCGAGGCGCAGGCACCGGCGCTGCCGGTGAGCATCAAGCGCACGCTGTGGCGCGTGGTGACGGAGGCGAAACCAGTGGCGGCGTCGCAGCCGGCCGGGCAGCAAGCCTCGCCCGACAACGCGCGCATGAACGTCACGCTGGAACGGGTCGAACCCGGCACGCCGCTGGACACCAACGCGCTGTACCTGGACCAGGTCACGCTCGGTGCGCCGAAGGCGATGCGCTGGGCGCTGCTCGAGGTGGCGCTGCCGCCCGGCGCCGCGGTGGAGGCCAGCACCTGGGGCCTGGACCTGAGCGGGCAGCCGCTGGAACGCGCGCGGCACGAGCCGACGCCGCAGGGCTATGCCGTGCCGGTCGAGAAGCTCGAGGCCGGCGGCACGGTGACGCTGCGCCACCTGGTGCGCTTCGCGCAGCGCGGCCAGTTCAAGCTGCCGCCGGTGCGCGTGCACCGCATGTACCAGCCGGAGGCCAAGGGCGTCGACGAGAGCGGTGCCTGGACCACCGTCGAGGTGCGCTGAGATCGACATGCGCGGCCGCTTCCCGATCGCCATCGCCCTGTTCGCTGCCTGCAGCGCGCAGGCGGCGCCCGCCACCCGGCTGGCGTGGCTGCAAGGCGACGAGACGATCGCGCTGCAGCGCAGCGGGGAGGGCGCGCAGCCGCTCGCCGCGCTGCCGCGCACGCCGCTCGGCAGCACCTGGAAGCTGTTCGTGCACGGCTACCTGGAAGCGCGCGGCGTGCAGGAGCCGGCCTACCGCTGCGAGGCAATGCAGCGGCTGCCCGACGACGACTACTGCTGCGACCCCGGCGCCGCCGTCGGGCGCGACGAGGCGCTCGCGCGCTCCTGCGGCCCGTATTTCGAACCGAAGCGGCTGGCGCTGTCGCCCGACGACTGGGCGCGCTTCTGGCGCGAGCAGCAGGCACCCGCCTGGCTGCAGCGGCTGGACGCGATGCAGCCCGGCACCGAGGTCGCGCTGCCCGAGCTGCTGCAGGCGCTGCGCCATGTGCCGGCACCGTCGCGCCTCGCGGCACGGCAGGCGCTGCTGCCGCTCGCCACGCGCGACACCGCGGTGCTGGCCGCGCTCGGCGGCGGCCCGCGCTACAAGACCTGGTCGTGGCGCCTCGACGGCGAGCGCGCCGGCGGTGCTGCCGGCTGGCTGRCCGACGGCACGCCGTTCTGGTTCGGCGCCGCCGGCACCAGCCGCACGGCATTGCAGTCGCAGGCCGCGTGGATCGCGCGGCAGTGGTCGGCCCACGGGCTCGCCGCGCCGCGTGCCGACGCCGCCGCGCTGGCGGCACAACCGTGCATCGACGTGCGCTTCTTCCAGCGCTACCCGATCCGCGCAGTGCTGCGCGCCGACGGCAGCGAGGCCCCCGCCGGGCCGCTGAATGGCCGCCACCGCATCGCGTTCCGCAACGGCACGCAGCTGCCGGTCGATGCGGTGCCGGCGCTGCAGTTGCGTGAAGAACGCGAGGGGCCGGTGATCGTGGCGCGCCTGCCGCTGGAGGATTACGTCGCCCGCGTCGTCGACCGCGAAGGCCGCGCGAGCGAGCTCGAGGCTGCCCGAGCGCTGGCCATCGCCGCGCGCAGCTACGTGCTGCAGAACGCGCCGCAGGCCGAGGCCTGCCGGCAGATCGCCGACGACAGCCGCACGCAGCGCGTCAGCCCGAACCCGCCGAGCGAGGCAGCGCGCGCCGCGGCCGCCTTCACCGACGGCCTGGTGGTCGCCGGCGCTGCCGTGCGCTACCACCGCGACCAGGCCTCGCCCGGCGTGCTGTCGTGGCAGGCGGCGGTGGCGGCGAGCCGCCGCGGCGACGGCTTCGAGACCATCCTGCGCAGCGCCTGGCCCGGCATGACGCTGGCCGGCGCGCAGGCGGCTGCCGATTGCGAGGCCGTGCCGCAGGCGCACGACTGGTTGCTGCAGCGCCAGCAGCGCTGGCGCGAGCTGCTGCGCCGCGAGGCCGGCTACCAGCCGCTCGGCCCCGAGCTGCGCGTGTGCCAGCTCGCGATGGGCACGCCGCACTCCGACCAGCGGCGGCTGGAGATCCGCGTGCGCGAGTGGCTGAGCCGCGAAGGGCGCGTGACGCTGATCCACGAATACCTGCACCTCGCCTTCCGCGACCACCCGCGCGGCCAGGACGAGGCCTACATCGAACAACTGGCTCAACGATTGGCCGATTCATGAAGCTGCTCCTCCCTCTCATGCTGGCCGCCTCGGCTGCCGGCGCCGCGGCTCAGGCCGCGATCGATGCACCGACCTCCGGCTGGCGCAGTGCGCCGCCGCGCCAGCGCGACTTCGTGCAGGAGGTGCACTACCCGGCCGCCAGCGTCAACGTGAACGGCCGCTCGGCCACCGCGCTGATCCGCGGGCACATCGGCGCGGCCGCGAAGGCCCGTGCCGACGGCGCGCGCCAGCCGGCGCGGCTGGTGGTCGACGGCGTCGCGATGCCGCTGTCGACGGATGAAGACGGCAGCTTCGCGCGGCCCTGGTCGTTCGGCAGTGGCAGCCACGGTGTCGAGGTGCGCGCCCCCGGCGGCGGGCCGGTCAAGCGCACGCAGTTCTACGAGGCGCAGGCCGGCCGCGTGCCGACGCGCCTGCGCGTGGTGCTGAGCTGGGACAGCGACAACACCGACCTCGACCTGCACGTCGTCTCGCCCGACGGCGAGCATGTGTTCTACGGCGCGCGCGTGGCCGGCAACGGCGGCGCGCTCGATGTCGACGTGACGACCGGCTTCGGCCCCGAGATCTTCGCGACGCCCAGCCCGGTGCGCGGCGCGTACCACGTGTTCGTCAACTACTACGGGGCGGGCGAGCGGCGTGACGTGATCACCACCGCGCAGGTCGCGATCGTCGAGGACGAAGGCACGCCGCGCGAGAAGCAGCAGGTGTTCCGCGTGCCGATGCGCAAGCCGGGCGAGCTGACGCTGGTGCATTCGTTCCTGGTGCCATGAAGCGCGGGGTGCTCGCGGGGCTGGCCGCCGCGGCACTCGGCACCGCCATGGGCACGGCCCACGCCGACCCGGACGTGACGATGACGCACCCGCCCGGCGGCTGGACCTACAGCGGCATCTCCGACGACCCCGGCCAGGTCAGCTACGCCTACCCGAACAACCTGATCGAGCGCGGCGGCCAGCGCCAGCGCACGCTGATCGAGGGCCGGCTGAAGCAGATCGGCAGCGCGCGCCGCACGCCGACGATGGTGGTCAACGGCAATGCGATGCCGCTGTACACCGGCGACGACGGCCGCTTCGCGCGGCCGTACGCCTTCGGCCCCGGCTCCAACGGCATCGAGATCCGCGACGCCGAGGGCCGCAGCCGCAAGCGCGTGCAGTTCTACGAGGCGAACCGGCTGAAGACGCTCGCCAAGGTGCGCATCATCCTGGCCTGGGACGACCCGCAGGCCGAACTCGACCTGCATGTGATCACGCCGGACGGCCAGCATGCGTTCTTCGCCGCCCCGGTGCTCACGAACGGCGGCGGGCTCGATGTCGACAGCGTCGACGGTGCGGGGCCGGAGATGTTCTCGATGACCGCGCCGATGCCGGGCGTGTACCACGTGTACGTCAACTACTGGGGCAACTTCGGGCCGGGCGGCTACCACTTCGACGAGTCGACGCGCCAGCAGCCGGTGATCACCGCCCGCGTGACGCTGGTGTTCGACGAGAACACCGGCGCCGAGCGGCGCGAGACCTTCACGGTGCCGATGCGCAAGATCGGCGATCTGATGCTGGTGCGCTCGGTGCGGCGTGGGTGAAGGGCTCGATGAACTCACGCGGAATGCAGAAGGAATGTCCGCTGTAGCGGGTGGCATCCTCCACCTGAGTCGTGCTGCCGAAGCCAAGCCAGAAGTAGCCATGGGAATCTATGTCGCTCACAACGGCAGACTGACCGATGAACGCGCGCAACTCTTCCTGTTCGCTTTCAGGCAGATCGTTCGTCAGCCAATCTGGCAGGCCCAGCAGTCGCGCATGGTCGCCAACGCGTATGTCAACGGTCATCTCAATTCAAGAGTTCGAGAAATAGGGTTCACCGCTGGGCCAGTGAACGGTCCGAGTTTCTGGCAACCCTTCGAGCAGCGTTTCCAGAAATTTGATCGCCAAGGTGAGTGCGCTCAGCGGGTCGATGCCGCGGATGTCGGCCAGCCTGCCGAAATAGCCATGGATCGCGACCGGGCAGGCGGCTTCGATTCCCGGCTCAGTCCAGTAGGGCTGGCCGATTGCCAAGCGAATCTCGCCTCTCTGCCCCGTTTCGTGATCGTGCAAGACGAGAGTTCTCTCGACGACAACTGTGAAATCTTCTTCCATCATGGGCAACCTTTCTTCAAGCATTCTCCATATTCATTGGCGACGCGTGCGTAGCAGGCCTCGCGGGCTCTTGGTGTTGCGCTCGTCAGCTTGCACACCTCAATTTGCTGCTCATACGCCGCAAAGCATTTTTCGCGAGTTTCCTTGTCAGCATCAGGAGTGTTGGTTGGATTGAATGGCGGGAACGACGGCCAACTCGGCCCAAGATTCGGGGTCGACGCCGGCATGTCATCGGGTTTTCTGGGGCCTGTTGGACGAGGGTTGAAAAGTTCGCGGCACCCGGGGGAAAGGATGCAGCCGATCACCGCCACCGGAATGATCATTGGCAGGGCCTGTGCCATCTGTCCGTCGCGGTCGATGTATTCGGCGGGTCTGCCATCGACATACGCATAGGTGTTCATCCCTCCGTGCAGCCCGGTGGGGTCCGATTCCTTGTATCGCCCGATGACGCCGTCGTAGTTTCGGAAGTAGTTGTAGAACAAGCCGCTCTCCGCATCCGCGTATTGCCCAGGGAAGCGCAGGTTCTGCGTAAAGGCTCCCAGCCCACTTGGATTGACCTCGGGCGCGGTCGTCCCGAACGGCTCGGCATGCCACCGCCAGCGAGTCGCGTTGTTCAGGTCGACGGCGAGCCGCGGTGTGTTCAGGTGATCGGCGTGGATGTAGAAGGCCAGCGGTGTGCCGCTCGGGTTCGCCGGATCCGGCATGAACATCGCCACCGGGATGTCGTCCAGCCACACATATTCGCGGATGGCAGCTCCGCTCTGGTCGTATTCCCCGAGCAGTTCACCGTTGAGCCCGTACACGAAGATGACCATGCTGCTGGATCCCGCGCTCGTCACCTTGCGGATGCGCCGCTTGTCCGCGTCGTAGGTGTAGGTGCCGGTGACGCCCGCCTTCGTGATGCTCGCCAGCGATCCGCTCAGGCCATAAGTCGCCGTGTAGTTCGGGCTGTCGGTGACCGTGTTCCCTGCGTTGTCATAGCCGAAGTTGCGTGCCGGGTTCGTGATGCTCGTGAGCCGGTTGCTCGCTGCCTCGACGTTGTAGACGCTCGGGCTGCCATTCAAGCTCACGCCCGTGCGGTTGCCGTTGGGGTCGTAGGTGATCGACCAGCTGCTCGCGACCGTCGTCACCTGCGTGATCCGGTCGTTCTCGTCATAGTTGAAGCTCTGGTCCAGTGCCGGCTGTGGGATGCCGTCGTTGGCACTCAGGTGCGTGAAGTTGACGATGCGATCAACCGCGTCGTAGGTCACGTCGCGGAAGACGTTGCCCAGCCGGTAGCGTGTGACCCGGCCGCTGAGATCGTAGAAGCGCTCGTGCGGCGTCGTCCCCCCGGCCATGTTCCAGTTCCAGCTCGTCACTGGACCGAAGGGCTCCCACTTGATGTCGCTGAGCAGTGGTGTTGGCGTGCCGTTCGCGTCCTGGGCCAGACCGATCCCCGTCACGTTGCGGCTCGTGTAGCTGCGCACGACCTTGCGGCCCGACGGGTAGGTGATGCTGGTCAGGCGGCCGAGCGTGTGGCCGTAGCGTGTGGTGCTGACGATGGCGGTGCTGTTGGCGCCTGCGGCAGGGCTCACGGACTGCACGGTCTCGGTGACCCGTCCGCGTGGGTCGTACTTGAAGCGTGACCAACCATTGGGATGATCGGTGCGGCTGAGCCGGCCGACGCTGTATGCGTAGTCCGGTCCCTTCAGGCTGTAGGTCCAGCTGACCGACAAGCTGGGCTGGCCGGTTTGGCTGTAGACCAGCTGCGTCAGCCGGTCGGCACCGTCATAGGAGTACGTCTCCAACACGCCGCGGCTGTCGGTGCGCGTCGTCAGGTTGCCGATCTCATTGAAGGTCTGACTCGCCGTGCCGGTGTCCGGACTGATCACCTGGGTCGCGTTGCCGAAGCCGTCGCGCGGGTACTGCGTGACCAAGCCCCTCGGGTCGGTGAGCTGCGTGGCTCGATCGCGTCCGTCGTGCTGGAACTGCGTGACACCCTGCTTCGGATCGGTGTGGGTCTTCACCCGGTACAGCGGGTCGTAGCTGAGCTTGGTCTCCAGGTTCAGGCCACCCGGATCGCGAATGATCTTGGTGCGGTTGCCCTGGGCATCGTATTCGTACGCCGTCACCGGCGTCGGCGAAACAGGCGGTGGCGGAAGCTCTGCATGGCAAGGCGTGATGAGCAGGCAGGTCGCAACAACAAGGACCCCTGCGCGGGTCGTCGTCTTCATCGTTGGATTCCGGTGAGCGATTGGCGGGAGAGCGTCGCCACAACTCTGAAGGGGACTGCTTCGACGACGCGGTTCAACCCATTGGAACGAACGCAAAAGGCCAGCGCAAGCTCATCGAGCCGATGACAACGACGCCATGCACAAGCCGCATGCATGTGCAGCAATTGGCATGCGAATCGACCGCAGGCGCGGGCGCGATACTTGCGCGCACCGGATCCACCATGCGCATCAAGCACGTCGAAGTCTTCAACGCCATCATGCTGACCGGCACCGTCAGCGGGGCCGCGCGCCTGCTGCACGTCACGCAGCCGGCCGTCACGCAGACGCTGCAGCATGCCGAGTTGCAACTCGGCTACGCGCTCTTCACGCGCCAGCGCAACCGGCTCGTGCCCACGCGCGAGGCGCAGGCGCTGTACCCCGAGGTGCAGCGGCTGGTCTCGCAGCTCGAATCGGTGCGCCGCCTGGCCGGTGCGCTGCGCGGCGGCCAGCAGGCGGCCCTGCGCATCCTGGTGGTGCCGTCGCTCGCGGTGCATGCGCTGCCGCAGGCGCTGGCGCTGTTCCGCAAGCGCCATCCGTCGCTGCCGGTGGCGATCCGCACGCTGCACTCGCCGGAGATCGCGCAGGCCATCGCGCTGCAGGAGGGCGATGTCGGCATCGTGTTCGGCCCCGGCCAGCATCCCGCCGTGCAGCAGGTGCCGGTGGCGCAGGGGCGCATGGTGTGCGTGTCGGCGGCGCGCAGCGGCGACCGGCGCAGCACCGTCGAGCTGGCCGAGGTGCTGCGCAGCAGCTTCATCCGCATCGACGAGCGCGACCCGATCGGCGCGATGCTCGCCGAGCAGTGCGCCCGCGAAGGCCTCGCGCCCGAAGGCGGCATCACCGTGCAGACGCACCACATCGCGATGACGCTCGCGGCCCAGGGCTTCGGGCCGGCGCTGATCGATTCGTTCACCGCCGCGGCGGCCGACGACACGCTGCAGGTGCGCACGCTGGTGCCCGAGGTGCCGGTCGTCATCAGCGCGCTGCTGCCGCAGGGCGAGCGCTCGCCGCAGCCGGTCGACGACCTGATCGACGCGTTCCGCCGCGTCGTCAGCCCGGCGGCCTGAAGGGCGCGGCGTCGATCGAGGGCGTGCGGCCCTGCATCAGCTGCGACAGCAGCCAGGCGCTGCCGCACGCGAGCGTCAGGCCGAGTGCGCCATGGCCGGTGTTCAGCCACAGCCCGCCGAGGCGCGTCGGGCCGATCAGCGGGCGCGAACTCGGTGTCGACGGGCGCAGGCCGGCCCAGGGCTCGGGGTCGCCGGTCTGGAACGCGCCGGGGAAGGTGTCGGTGGCGGCCTGCAGCATCGCCTGGATGCGGCGCGGGTCGATGCGCAGATCGGCGCCGCGCAGCTCGGCGAAGCCCGCGATGCGCACCCGCTCGCCCAGCCGCGCGTAGACCAGCTTGCGCGCCGCATCGGTCACGCTGACCTGCGGGGCCCGCGCGGCGTTCGCGACCTGCAGGCTGATGCTGTAGCCCTTGATCGGCTCGATCGGCAGCTGCACGCCGAGCGGCTGCAGCAGCGCGGCGGCACCGGGGCCGGCCGACACGACGAAGGCATCGGCCTCGATCTCGCGCTCGCGATCGGGTCGGCCGGCATCGATGCAGCGCAGCGCGTGCACGCGGCCATCGCGCTGCACGAAGCCGGCGACGCGCGTGTCCATGCGCCAGCGCGCACCGCTGGCCGTGGCCAGCGCGTGGCTCAGCTGCTGCGCATCGGTGACGGCCTCGTCGGGCGTCCAGATGCCGAAGGCGATCGGCGCGCGGTCGTGCGCGAGCGCCGGCTCCTGCCGCCGGCACGCCTCGGCATCGAGCACCTGCTGACGGCTGCCGAACCGGGCCTGCCACGCGACCTGCCGCTGCGCCGCGTCGCGATTGCCGGCATCGCGGTGGATCACCAGCTTGCCGGCCTGTCGCACCTGCACGCCGAGCGGCTGCTCAGCCGGCGCTTCGCGTTGCCAGCGCGCCAGCACGTCGCGGCTCAGGAACGACAGCCGCAGCAGCGCCTCGGTGGTCTGCTGCACGCGGGCCTGCGTGCAGGCGCGGATGAAGGCGGCCAGCCAGCGCCAGTGCGACAGCTGCCAGCGCGGCTGCCACGACAACGGGCTGTCGCGCGACAGCAGCCAGCCCGGCAACTGCCGCAGCGCGGCGGGCGTCGCGAGCGGCTCCACATAGCTGTAGCTGAGCTGGGCACCGTTGGCGCGGCTGGCGCCCTGGCCGGGGCGGTCGGCGGCATCGACCAGCGTCACCTGGAAGCCCTCGCGCGCGAGCGCCATCGCGGTCGCACTGCCGACCACGCCGGCGCCGATCACGCAGACGTGTTTCATGCCGGGACGGCGCCGGCGGCTTCGCGCTGCGCGAGCGACCACGCAACGACGGCGCGCGCCAGCGCATCGGTGGCATCGATCACCGGCAGGCCGAGGCCCGCTTCGTCGAGCACCAGCGGCAGTTCGGTGCAGCCGAGCACCAGCGCGTCGGCGCCGCGCCGGCGCAGCGCCTGCGCGGCCCGCATCAGCGCGTCGCGGCCGCGCGCCAGCTCACCGGCCTTCACCGCGGCGATGCCCGGCATCACCTGCTCGACCATCTCGACCGCGGTCGGCAGCACCCACTGCAGCGCACGCGGTTGCGGCCGGTTCAGGTACAGGCCCGAGGCC
Organism: Rhizobacter sp. P3_C12; assembly: GCF_056402735.1. Taxonomy (NCBI): domain Bacteria; kingdom Pseudomonadati; phylum Pseudomonadota; class Betaproteobacteria; order Burkholderiales; family Sphaerotilaceae; genus Rhizobacter; species Rhizobacter sp. P3_C12. Next base: position 7,461 of record NZ_JBFUGW010000069.1, on the reverse strand, counting down.
AGCGTCGCGTCGGTGGCGAGCAGCCCGAGGCGGGCGCCGGGCGCGCGGCGGGCCGCCTCGGCCAGCGCCGCATCGGCCAGGTGCAGCATCGGCAGGCCGAGCGCCGCCTGCAGGTCGTCGAACCACAGGTGCGCGGTGTTGCACGGCAGCACCAGCAGCCCGACGCCGGCCGCCGCCAGCCGCTCTCCGCAGGCCAGCAGCGCGGGCAGGGGCGACTCGCCGTCGCCGCGAAAGGCCGCAGTGCGGTCGGGCACCTGCGGAATGCTGCTGACCATCATCGGCACATGGTCCTGGTCGCGGCGGGCCGGCGTCGCGGCCAGCACCTTGTGCAGGAAGTCGAGCGTCGCGAGCGGCCCCATGCCGCCCAGCACGCCGACCAACCCCGCGCTGCGCGGCGGGCGCGCTGCGTCGTTCATCGCGAAGTCCTGGTGGAGACGGCTCAGGTGGCCGGCTTGTCGCTCAGCGCCTTCAGGTTGTCGCGCAGCTCCTGGCTCATCGGCGCCTGCAGGTTGATGCCCTTCGGCGGGATCGGCGACTGGAACCACTTCTTGTAGAGCACCTCGAACTCGCCGCTCTGGATCAGCCCGGCGATGGTGTCGTCGACCAGCTTCTTGAAGGCCGGATCCTCGCGCCGCACCATGATGGCGTACGGCTCGACCTGGATCGCCTCGCCCACCACCGCCAGCTCGGCCGGGTTGGCAGCACTCGCCTTCAGGCCGTACAGCAGGATGTCGTCCATGCCGAACGCGACCGCGCGGCCGGTCTGCACCATCAGCGCCGATTCGGCGTGGTCCTTCGCGCCGAGCAGGTCGATGCCGAGCTTCTTCTCCTCGTTGAGGTTGCGCAGGATCTTGTAGTTGGTGGTGCCGCTGGTCGACACGACGGGCTTGCCGGCCAGGTCGGCGAGCGATTTCACCGGCGTGCCGGCCTTCACGAGGAAGCGGGTGCCGGTGTAGAAGTAGTTGGTCGCGAAGGCGACCTGCTTGCCGCGCTCGCTGTTGTTGGTGGTGGAGCCGCACTCGATGTCGATCGTGCCGTTCTGCAGCAGCGGGATGCGGTTGGCCGAGGTGACGGACTGCAGCTGCACCTTCAGGTCGGCGCGGCCGGTGGATTTCTTCACCGCCTCGACCACCTTGTTGCAGATGTCGAAGCCGAAGCCGACCGGCTGCGCCTTGTCATCGAGGTACGAGAACGGGATCGACGATTCGCGGTACGCGACGCCGATCACGCCGCTCTGCTTGACCTTCTCGAGCGTGGTCTCGGCCTGCGCGAGCAGCGGCAAGCCACATGACATCGACAGGGCCAGCAGCGAAAGTGCACGAACGGATTTCTGCGACATGGGGTCATCCTCGGACTGCGGTTGCGGTGCCGGGATGCTAGCCAGCTTCGTGCCTGGCCGGGCATCGGTTCTTGCCCTCAGCCCATCAGCCGGGCTTATGGGCTCGGCCCATCAACGCTCGACCTGCACGCCTTTCCAGAACGCGACCCGGCCCTTGATCTGCGCGGCGGCCTCGCTCGGTTCCGGGTAATACCAGACCGCATCCGGGTTCGCCTCGCCGTTCACCAGCAGGCTGTAGTAGTGCGCCTGCCCCTTCCACGGGCAGCTGGTGCGGTGGTTGCTGAAGCTGACGTACTCGCGCTTCAGGCTGCTCTCGGGGAAGTAGTGGTTACCCTCGACGACGACCGTGTCGTCGCTCTCGGCGATGGTCACGCCGTTCCAGGTTGCCTTCATCGAATTCCTTTCGTGTCGCTGACGCGGCGATGGTAGCGGCGGGGTGCCGACACCCCCCGTGATTGAAGGAAAAGCCCGCTGTTGCGCCAAGGCCGTTTGGGCTTATCGTGGGCGTGGCCGCTCGATCGGCTCGCCCCGGGGAGGACGACACAACCCCACCGAGAATCGTTGAACATGCTCACGGCGCAGGCCCGTTTTCGACGCCGCAGCCTGGCCTGGATCGGCTGGGTCCTGCCGGCGTTGGGATTGCTGGTGATCGTTTTCATGTGGGCCTACGTGCTGCACAGCCTGGAGACCGAACGCGGCCGGGTGGTCGCCGATTCGTATGCCAAGGCGCGCAGCCTGAACCGGGCCTTCGAGGGATACACCGAGCGTGCGCTGACCCACGTCGACCAGGTCAGCGCCTTCGTGGCCTACAACGTCGAGCAGCGCGGGCGCGATGTCGACCTGCCCGGCCTGCTGAGCCAGGGACTGGCCCGCCAGCCCGGCCTGCTCGCGCTGTACCTGACGGACGCGCGCGGCGAGGTGATCGCGTCGACCGGCGAGGGCGTCGGGACGAGCCTGGCCGGGCGCGAGGACTTCCAGGTGCACGCCGAGGGCCGCGAAGCCGGGCTGCACATCGGCAAGCCGCAGGGCGGCGGGACCGGCTCCCCCTGGACGATCCAGCTGAGCCGGCGCCTGCAGACCCGGCAGGGCGACTTTGCCGGCATCGTCGTGGTGTCGGCCGATCCGTCGTACTTCACGCGCTTCTACGACGAGCAGCAGCACGGCCGGCTCGGTCTCATCACCTTTCTCGGGCTCGACCGGACGGTGCGTGCGCGTCGCTCCGGCGACCGGCTGTGGTACGGCGACGCGGCCGGCAGCAGCACGCTGCTGGCCGCGCTGCAACAGTCCCCCGAGGGGACGTACAGCGGAGCGAGCCGGCTCGACGGCGTGCCTCGCCTGCTGGCATACAAGCGACTGGCCGACCGGCCGTTCGTCGTGGTCACCGGGCTGGCGGTGTCCGAGGTGATGGCCGGGCATGAAGCGCGCCGCTGCGCGGAACTCGGCACCCTGGCGGCGGTGACGTTCGTGCTGCTGCTCGCGTTCGGCGGGCTGAGCGTGCTGGTGCAGAGGCTGCGGCGCAGCGAGCGCAAGCGCCACATCGCCGACCGGCGGCTGCGCGAGGTCACCGACAACCTGCCGGCGCTGGTGGCCTACATCGACACCGCGCAGTGCTTCCAGTTCTGCAACGCGACCTTCCAGACCTGGCTGCACCTCGACCCGGCGGCCCAGGTCGGCCGGCCGATGGCCGAGGTGCTCGGCCCGGCGATGTACGAGGCGCGGCGCGCGGCGGTGGAGCGGGCGCTGGCCGGCGAGCGCGTCGAGTTCGACGTGGAGACGCCGGTGAACGGCGAGATGCGCTGCCTGCACAACGTCTACATCCCCGACCCGGCGCGCGACGGCAGCATCCGCGGGCTGTATGCGCTGAGCAGCGACGTGTCGGCGCAGAAGGCGGTGGAGCGGCAGCTGGCGGCGCTGGCCCGCGTCGACGCGCTGACCGGCCTGCCGAACCGCCATGCGCTGAACGAGCGGCTGCACGAGGCGCTGGCGCGTGCCGAGCGCAGCGGCGACCTGCTGGCGCTGATGTTCCTCGACGTCGACCGCTTCAAGGACATCAACGACCGCTTCGGCCACGGCACCGGCGACCGCGTGCTGAAGGAGTTCGGCGACCGGCTGCGCGGCAGCGTGCGGGCGACCGACACCGTCGCGCGACTGGCCGGTGACGAGTTCGTCATCGTGCTCGAGGGCCTGGGCACCGACGTGGAGCCGACCGCGGTGGCGCAGAAGATCGTCGCGCAGATGAACCGGCCGTTCGAGGTCGACGGGCAGGTGCTGCTGGTGACGACGAGCATCGGCGTCGCGTTCCACCGCCACGGCAACCTCGATCCGGCGGCGCTGCTGGCGCGGGCGGACGGGGCGCTCTATGCGGCGAAGACGGCGGGGCGGAATACTTTCCAGCTCTCGTTGCTGTAGCCCGGATACCAATCCGGGGAGCGGCTGCCGAGGTCAACCCGGATTGGCATCCGGGCTACGAATAGCGGGCCGCCGCCTTCGCGAGCCGCGCCGCGATCACCGCCGCGAGCGCCTTGTCGCCTGTCACGACGACGCTGTCGCCGTGGCGCAGGATGTCCATCGTCAGCTCGGTCGGGTCGCTGTACGGCACCTGCAGCTCGTAGCGGCCGTCGTCCAGCCAGCGCGCCTTCTGCTGCGGGTGCCATTCCTCGTTGGCCACCCATTGCGCCGCATCGGCCTGGAACACCAGCGTCGCCCACTTCAGCGCGCTGCCGGCGCCGCTGTAGATGCCGTAGCCGGCATCGAGCGCCGCCTCGAGGTCCTTCACCGCGACGTGGCGGGCGCGGCTGTCGAGCGGCCGCGCCTCCTGCACCGCGTCGAGTGCGAAGCGGCGCAGGCCGTCGCTCGCATGGCACCAGGCGTCGAGGTACCAGGTGTTGCGGTAGTTCACCAGCCGCTGCGGCGAGACCTCGCGCTCGCTGGTGCTGCGGTCGGTGCGCTTGAAGTAGCGCAGCCAGATGCGCTTGCGCTGCACCAGCGCGCTGCCCAGCAGCTCGAAATGGCGGCTCGGCGTGCGGCGGCGCGCGGTGGCGATCATCTTCACGCGCCGCATCAGCTCGCGCGCCTCGCTCTCGTCGGCGCCGAGCATGCCCTGCAGCTTGTCGACCATCGGCTGCAGGTGGCGCGACAGCACGCCGTCGTCGTCCAGCCCGGCCATCAGCTGGTGCATCGTCAGCAGCGCGTGGATCTCCTTCTCGCTGAACCAGACGCCCGGCAGCTCGTGGCGGGTGCCGGGCAGCGCATGGTCTGCGCCGTGCTCGAAGCGGTAGCCGTTCTCCAGGCGGTCATAGACGATCGGCGCGCTCAGGCGGTCGCGCAGGTACTGCAGGTCGCGCTTCAGCGTGGCGGGCGAGATGACCAGCTCGTCGCGCAGGGCGTCGAAGCTGACGCAACCGCGGCTGCGCAGCAGCAGTTCGATCTTGTAGAAGCGCTCGGTGCGGTCCATGGGGGGCTATCAGATGGGTAGCTCACCAGATGAGCCAGCCGCGCGAGCATACCTGGATTTATTTTCCGGGCCATGCGACCCAGTGGCTCACCTGGTGAGCTACCTGGCCGAAATACTTCGCTCCATCGCTGCCCCACGCAGCGGACCACCACGGAGCCGAACGATGACCCTCGCCATGCCGACCCCCGCTCAGCCGACCCCCGCGCAGCCGAGCCAGGTGCTGCCGAACAGCCTGACCGCGCACGAACACATCGGCTTCGAGCTGGGCTGGGACTTCGCCCACTACGCCGTCACGCCGCCGGCACCGTATGCCAACGAGCCGTCGCCGCTGCGCCATGGCTGGTTGTCCGGCCAGGCCGCCTTCGGCCCGCGCACGCTGCCGCCGACGCCGCACGTGCGCAAGTGGCTGCAGCTGCGCCTGCATGCCTGGCTGCGCGGCCGCAGCGTCGAGCTGGTGCAGGTGACRCCGCACTACCTGCAGCAGATCGACGTGAGCCACTGCCCGGTCACCCGGTTGGCGCTGTCGTCCGACACGGCCGAGGGCACCGATTCGACGCTCGCGTCGATCGACCGCGTGCGCAGCGACGCCGGCTATGCCGCCGGCAACCTGGCGGTGATGAGCACCAAGGCCAACCACGCGAAGGCGGCGCACGGCTACCGCGATGCGCTGCAGTTCGTCAAGCTGATCGAAGGCGGCCCGCTCGGCGGGCTGAACGGGCTGACGGCTGAGCAGTGGTCGCGCGTCGCGGTGTTGTGCAGCTTCGTCGAGCCGCTGACGCATGAAGAGGCGAGCGCGCTGCCGCTGCTGGTGCTGCCGCCGAACCGGCTGCGCCTGTTCAACCCGGTGCAGGCACTGCAGGCCTTCATCAGCCAGCAGCTCACCGTGCCGGGCTGGAGCCACCGCATGACGCGCCTCGAGGACATGCTGCCCGGCAAGCTGCTGCGGCGCGCGTTCCAGACCTTCTTCCATGCGCTGCTGCCGCGCGTGCTCGAGGCCGGCCGCAACAGCACGCCGCAGGCGCTGCGCTGGGCCATCGAAGACGCCTGGCGCCACCCGCTGGTGCAGCAGCGCTGGACGATCTTCGCGCGCCAGCTGACCGCCGCGCAGTGCGAGGCGCTGGTGCAGCGCGCCAGCGCCCGGCAGCTCGGCACGGTGCGCATCGAATGCGTCAGCGACGAGCAGGCCACCGACGGCTGGGACATCGATTCGCGCGGCTACGTGCCGCATGCGGTGCTGATGCGCCGCAGCGCCGGCGTGCCGCGCCGCCTGCGGCCCGATGCATTCCCGCCGCCCGAGCCGCGCCAGGCGAGCCTGCCGCTGCAATGAACCGGCGGCCGGGCCCCTGAAGACTAAATCAATCGATTGATTTATTTAGGATACAGTGCCCGGCCATGTCGGCCCACCCCCGCGAAACCACCCGAGACAGCCCGCGCGCGCCGCGCAGCGACGGCGAGCAGTCGCGCATGCGCCTGCTGCTGGCGGGGCTGCGGCTGTTCGCGGAGCACGGCTACAACAAGACCTCCACGCGCGAGATCGCCGAGGCGGCGCAGGTCAACATCGCCGCCATCAGCTACTACTTCGGCGACAAGGCCGGGCTGTACCGCGCGGTGTTCGCCGGCCCGCTGAGCACGCCGGCCGACGACATCGCCCGCTACGCCGACCCGGCGATGACGCTGCCCGAGGCGCTGCACGGCCTGTACGCCGGCTTCCTCGAGCCGCTGCAGCACGGCGACATGACGCAGCAGTGCATGCGCCTGCACGTGCGCGAGATGCTGGAGCCCACCGGCGTGTGGCAGGACGAGATCGTCAACGGCATCAAGCCGCGCCACGAGGCGCTGGTCGCGCTGCTGGTGCGCCACCTCGGGCTGCGGCGCGCCGACGACGAACTGCACCGGCTGGCGATCTGCATCGCGGCGTTGGGCGTGCACCTGCAGATCGCGCAGGACGTCACCGATGCGCTGGCGCCGCGCCTGAACAGCCAGCCCCGCGCGCTCGACCTGTGGTCCGAGCGCCTGGTCATGTATGCGTTGGCGATGGTCGATGCCGAAGCGCATCGCCGCGCCCTGAAGAAGGAGGACAGGAAATGACGACACCGATCCGCAGCGCGTTCGCGCTGGCCGCCCTCGCGGGCCTGGCCGCCTGCGCCAGCGCGCCGCCGCCGCCCGCCGTCGAGCCGGCCCAGCTGCCGGCGCAGTGGCATGCCCCGTTGCCGCACAACGGCAGCGTCGCCGACCTGGCGCGCTGGTGGCAGCAGTTCGACGACCCGGTGCTGGCGCAGCTGGTCGACGCCGCACAGGCCGTCAGCCCGACGCTCGCCTCGGCGCGCTCGCGCCTGCTGCAATCCCAGGCGACGCGCACCGGGGCCGGCGCGGCGCTGCTGCCGACGCTCGACGCCACCGCCAGCGCGACGCGCGCCCGCACCGATTTCGTCACGCCGCTCGCCACCACCAGCTCGGCCGGTTTGCAGACCGCCTGGGAGATCGATGTGTTCGGCGCCGGCCGGGCCGGCCGCGATGCGGCGCAGTACCGCCTCGAAGGGGCCGAAGCCTCGTGGCACGACGCCCGCGTGTCGGTGGCCGCCGAGACGGCGAACGCGTACCTGGCCCTGCGGGCCTGCGAGGCGCAGCGGGTGCAGACCGAGACCGACGCCACCTCGCGCGCCGAGAC
>NZ_JBFUGW010000068.1:0-25720 GCF_056402735.1 Rhizobacter sp. P3_C12 | reverse complement strand
AGGCGGTGGTCGGCGCGAATGCGTTCGCACATGCGTCCGGCATCCACCAGGACGGCGTGCTGAAGGCGCGCGACACCTACGAGATCATGCGTGCCGAAGACGTGGGCTGGGCGGCCAACAAGATCGTGCTGGGCAAGCTGTCGGGTCGCAATGCCTTCAAGCAGCGCCTGCAGGACCTCGGCATCGCGATGGAATCCGAGGCCGAGATCAATGCGGCGTTCGCCAAGTTCAAGGAGCTGGCCGACCGCAAGAGCGACATCTTCGACGAGGACATCCTCGCGMTGGTGATGGACGAGGCGGTGATGGCCGAGAGCGAGCACTACCGGCTGCTCGCGCTGTCGCAGCACTCCGAGATGGGCGAGCGGCCGCACGCCAAGGTCGCGTTCTCGGCCGGCGCCATCGAGCACCATGCCGAGAGCGACGGCAACGGCCCGGTCGATGCCAGTCTGAAGGCGATCGAATCCAAGCTGCAAAGTGGCGCCGAAATGCTGCTCTATTCGGTCAATGCCATCACGTCGGGGAGCACAGAATCCCAGGGAGAGGTGACGGTTCGACTGCAGCATGGTGGCCGCGTCGTCAACGGAGTCGGGTCTGATCCGGACATCGTGGTGGCTTCGGCCAAGGCTTACCTCGCAGCCATGAACAAGCTGCACAGCAAGAGCGAACGCGTCGCTGCCCAGGGATGAGGCTGATCTGATGACTTTGTCACAGACCTGACAAACCCTAAGGTACAGAAGGAGAAAGGGCGCGTAAGTTTTTGATCTTGCGCGCTTTTTTTCTTTCACCTACACTCGCGTCAGCGGCTGTCAAGGGGTTGTTGTGGCAAAAAAGATGCAAATTTCGGTATCGGCGATGATTCGCGGGTTGATCACGTTGATCACTGCAGTTGCGCTTCCGTTGGCGGCAGTTGCCGCAGACGGCACCGCCAAGCCCACCAAGCGCAAGGCCGCTGCCAGCGCCAAGGCCACCCCCGCCAAGTCCTCCAAGAGCGCCGCCCGCAGCAAGCGGGTTCGCACCGTCGCCTACGTGCCGGCGCGTCCGTCGTTCGGCCAGATCGCCGGCCTGCACAGCACGGTCGATGCGCTGGAGCTGAAATCCAGCGTGGCCCTGGTGATGGACCAGGACACCAATGAAGTGCTGTTCAGCAAGAACCCCGGTGCCGTGCTGCCGATCGCTTCGCTGACCAAGCTGATGACGGCCGTCGTCGTCACCGATGCCCAGTTGCCGCTGGATGAAACCCTCACGATCACGCAAGACGATGTCGACACCGAGAAGGGCAGCCGCTCGCGCCTGACGGTCGGCACCCAGCTGACGCGCGAAGAGATGCTGCACCTCGCGCTGATGTCGTCCGAGAACCGCGCCGCGCATGCGCTGGGCCGCCACTATCCCGGCGGCCTCGATGCCTTCGTTGCGGCGATGAACCGCAAGGCGCTCGAGCTCGGCATGAACGACACCCACTATGTCGAGCCGACGGGGCTGTCCAGCCGCAACCAGTCGAGCGCGCATGACCTGGCCTCGCTGGTGAAAGAGGCGAGCACCCGTCCCCTGATCAGCGAGCTGTCGACCTCGCCGGAATACCAGGTGATGGTCGGTCGCCGCATGCAGGCCTTCCACACCACCAACGGCCTGGTGCGCAGCCCCGAGTGGGACATCGGCGTGCAGAAGACCGGCTACATCTCCGAAGCCGGCCGCTGCCTGGTGATGCAGGCCAAGCTGGCCGGTCGCAAGCTGATCATGGTGTTCCTCGATTCGGCCGGCAAGTACTCGCGGATCGGCGATGCSGAGCGCGTGCGCCGCTGGGTGAACCAGCTGGCACCGGTGGTGCCGGCGGTGGCAGAGCCTGCTACCACGGTCGTCCACGAGGTGCCGAAGCTCACGTCCTGAGCACTGACGTTTCCGTCGATATGCAAGAAGCCCGGTGATCCCGGGCTTTTTGCATTTCAGCCGCGGTGCCCGAGCGCCGCCGAGATCTGCGAGGCGGTCGCCTTCAGCCGCTCCAGCCACGCTTCCTCGAGCCGGTCGGCCGGCGCCGAGATCGACAGCCCGGCCACCAGCTTGCCCTGGTCGTCGAGGATGCCGGCGGCCATGCAGCGCACGCCCAGCTCCAGCTCTTCGTCGTCGCGCGCGGTGCCGTACTGCATCACCTTCGACAGCTCGCGCTCCAGCGTGGCCACTTCGGTGATGCTGTTGCGCGTGTGGCCGGCCAGGCCGGTGCGGTTGGCATAGGCCCGCACGCGCTGGGGGTCGTCATGTGCGAGGAACAGCTTGCCGACCGACGTGAGGTGCAGCGGCGCCCGTCCGCCGACGGCACGAACCACCTGCATGCCCGAGCGTTCGCTGTAGGTGCGTTCGATGTAGACGATCTCGTCGCCCTGGCGCATCGACAGGTTCACCGGCTGGTGCGTCAGCTTGTGCAGTTCGCGCATCGGGCCGAGCGCGGCGTCGCGCACGTCGAGGCGTGCCTTCACCAGGTTGCCCAGTTCCAGCAGGCGCATGCCCAGCCGGTAGCTGCCGGCCTCGGGCCGGTCGACGTAGCGGCCGACCGTCAGGTCGTTGAGGATGCGGTGGGCGGTCGACGGGTGCAGGCCGGTCTGCTCGCTGATCAGCTTCAGCGAGATCGGATCCTGGTGGGACGCCAGCAGATCCAGCAGCGAAAACATGCGCTCCAGCACCTGGATCGCCGGGGTCTGGCCCTCTTTGCTTTTCATCGCGGCACTCTCATTCAGTTGTCCGCCATTTTGCATGGCGAAAACTGGCTTGACCAGCGCCGCGGTGATGCGCGCCTCAGCGCCCCTTCCAGTGGGTGCGGGCGGCGATCCACAGCTTGCGGATCGGCGTCAGCGAGACGCGCTGGTGCAGCACCTGGAAATCGCCGGCCTCGATCTCGCGCAGCAGCGTGCGGTAGATGTTGGCCATCATCAGGCCGGGCTTCTGCGCGACCCGATCGGCGTCGGGCAGCAGTGCGAAGGCCTCGTCATAGCAGCGGTGCGCCCGCTCGGCCTGGAAGCGCATCAGCGCGGTGAAGCGCTCGCTGTAGCCCCACGGCGCGGTGCGCTTGAGCAGTTCATGCGCTTTCACGTCGAACTGCTGCAGTTCGGAGATCGGCAGGTAGATGCGGCCGCGGCGGGCGTCGTCGCCGACGTCGCGGATGATGTTCGTCAGCTGCATCGCGAGGCCCAGCCTGTGGGCGTACTGCAGCGTCTGGTCGGTGCTGCGGCCGAAGATGCTGGCCGCGACCTCGCCGACCACGCCGGCCACCAGGTGGCAGTAGCGCTGCAGCCCGGGGTAGTCGAGGTAGCGCGACTGCTCCAGATCCATCTGGCAGCCGTCGATCACCGCGTTGAGGTGGTCGGCGCGGATGCCGAATTCGGCGGTGAGGGGCATCAGGGCCTGCATCACCGGGTGGGAGGCGTGCCCGGCGAAGGCGCTGGCGGTCTCCTTGCGCCACCAGGCGAGCTTGGTGGCGGCGACGCCCGGGTCCTGGACTTCGTCGACGACGTCGTCCACCTCGCGGCAAAAGGCGTAGAACGCGGTGATCGCCGCGCGCCGCGGCGGTGGCAGGAACAGGAAGGCGTAGTAGAAGCTCGAGCCGCTCTTGGCGGCCTTGTCCTGCACGTATTGCTGGGGCGTCATCGTCGGTCGTGATCAATTCAGCGCGCATTGTCGCTGGGTCGGCCCCGGGCGCTCGTGACGCATCGAAAGATGCCAGGGACGGTTTGACACCTGGGATTGACCCGAATACATTACTGACCGGTCAGTCAGTTGTACCGTAACTGACATCAGCCCCCGATTCCCTATTTCCCGCCCCGTTCACCGCTTCGAAGAGGATTCCGATGCGATCCACGCTGTTCATTGCCTTGGCCAGTGTGGCCGTCCTGGCCGCCTGTTCCAAGACCGAGCCTGCCGGCGAGCCGGTGCGAGCGGTCCGCACGCTGACCGTCGCCAACGGGGCCGCGGGCGGCACCCGCGAGTACGCGGCCGAGATCCGGGCGCGCACCGAATCGAAGCTGGGCTTCCGGGTCGGCGGCAAGATCACGCGCCGCACGGCGAACGTGGGCGACACCGTGAAGGCAGGGCAGGTGCTCGCGCAGCTCGATCCGCAGGATCTGAAGCTGGCGCAGGAGTCGGCCCGCGCGGCGCTCGCTGCGGCGCAGACCAACCTCGAACTCGCGAACGCCGACTACAAGCGCTACAAGGACCTGCGCGACCAGGGCTTCATCAGCTCGGCCGAGCTGGAGCGCCGCGACACCGCGCTGAAATCCGCCCAGGCGCAATTCGACCAGGCGCGCGCGCAGGCCGGCGTGCAGGGCAACCAGGCGGCCTATGCGGCGCTGGTGGCCGATTCCAACGGCGTGATCACCGGCGTCGACGCCGAGCCCGGCATGGTGGTGGCCGCCGGCACGTCGGTCGTGCGCCTCGCGCAGGACGGCCCGCGCGATGTGGTGTTCTCGGTGCCCGAGGATCATGTCAGCGACCTGCGGGCGCTCGCCCGCAAGCCCGGCGCCTTGAAGGTGAAGCTGTGGGGCAGCAATGACGCGGTGTCCGCGTCGATCCGCGAGGTCGCCGCCGCCGCCGATGCCGCGACCCGCACGTTCCAGATCAAGGCCGACATCGGCGAGCTGCCGGCACGCCTCGGCCAGACCGCCACCGTGCTGATCGAGCTGCCGCAGCAATCGAACGTGGTGCGCCTGCCGCTGTCGGCCGTCACCGAGCTGCAGGGCCGCACCTCGGTGTGGCTGGTCGACAAGAACGCGCAGGGCGTGCTCAGCGTCAAGGCGCAGCCGATCCAGGTGGCCGGTGCCGACGGCAACACCGTGGTGGTGGCCGCCGGCCTCGCGCCGGGGCAGGTGGTGGTGACGRCCGGCGTGCACGTGCTGTCGCCCGGCCAGCAGGTGAAGATGTACATCGAGCCGACCGCGCAGAACGGCAACCCGGCTGCGATGGCGCCCGCCAGCGCGGCGTCCCGCTAAGCCCAGCGCCCGAGGCACCGCATGAGCAGCCCCCAAGACAACCACGACGGCCAGCACGACGACGTGCCGACCTCGCGTTTCAACATCTCCCGCTGGGCCCTCGAACACCAGCCGCTGACGCGCTACCTGATGGTGGTGCTGATGCTGCTGGGCTTCGTCGCCTACTTCCAGCTGGGCCAGGACGAAGATCCGCCGTTCACCTTCCGCGCGATGGTGGTGCAGGCCTTCTGGCCGGGTGCCACCGCGCAGCAGATGGCCGAGCAGGTCACCGACAAGATCGAGAAGACGCTGCAGGAAGCGCCGTACGCCGACAAGATCCGCAGCTACACGAAGCCGGGCGAGTCGCTGACCATCTTCCAGATCAAGGACAGCTCGCCGCCGAAGGAAGTCAACAACGTCTGGTACCAGACGCGCAAGAAGATCGGCGACATGCGCTCGACGTTGCCGTCGGGCGTGATCGGGCCGGTGTTCAACGACGAGTTCGGCGATGTCTACGGCTCGATCTTCGCGCTGTCGGCCGACGGCTTCACCTATGAAGAATTGCGCCAGCGAGCCGAGGAAACGCGCCAGAAGCTGCTGAAGGTGCCCGACGTCGCCAAGGTGCAGGTGTTCGGCGCGCAGCCCGAGAAGATCTTCATCGAGATCTCGCAGAAGCGCCTCGCGTCGATGGGGCTCGACTTCAACCAGGTGATCGCCCAGCTCGGCGCGCAGAACGCGGTCGAGGGCGCCGGCGTGCTGAATGCCGGCAGCGACAACCTGCAGGTGCGCGTGGGCGGCCAGTTCAACTCGGTCGAGGAGCTGGCGGCCTTCCCGATCCGCGCCACCAACGCGAGCACCGGCGCGGCCAGCACGCTGCGCCTGTCCGACATCGCGACCATCAAGCGCGACTACGTCGATCCGCCGGCCGTCAAGGTGCGCCACCAGGGCAAGGAAGTGATCGCGCTCGGCATCTCGATGGCCAAGGGCGGCGACATCATCGAACTGGGCAAGCAGCTCAAGCAGCGCGTCGCGGCGATCCAGAAGGAGCTGCCGATCGGCATCGAGCTGTCGCAGATCCAGGACCAGCCGTCGGCCGTGACCAAGTCGGTGGGCGAGTTCGTGCACGTGCTGATCGAGGCGGTGGTGGTGGTGCTGGCCGTCAGCTTCATCAGCCTGGGCCTGCACACGAAGCCGCTGCGCATCGACGTGTGGCCGGGCCTGGTGGTGGGCATCACGATCCCGCTGGTGCTCGCGATCACCTTCGTCACGATGTTCTACTGGGGTGTCGGGCTGCACAAGATCTCGCTGGGCTCGCTGATCATCGCGCTCGGGCTGCTCGTCGACGACGCGATCATCTCGGTGGAAATGATGGTGCGCAAGCTCGAAGAGGGCTACGACAAGATGCGCGCCGCGACCTTCGCCTACGACGTGACCGCGATGCCGATGCTGACCGGCACGCTGATCACCGCGACCGGCTTCCTGCCGATCGGCATGGCACGCTCGACGGTGGGCGAATACACGTTCGCGATCTTCGCGGTGACCACCGCGGCGCTGCTGATCTCGTGGGTGGTGTCGGTGTACTTCGTGCCGTACCTCGGCGCCAAGCTGCTGCACAGCAAGAGCAAGATGCACGAGGGCGAGCAGCACCATGAGCTGTTCGACACGCCGTTCTACACGCGCTTCCGGCGCGCGGTGAACTGGTGCGTGAAGCACCGCTGGATCACGATCGGCCTGACCATCGGCACCTTCGTGCTGGGCCTGGCCGGCATGGGCAAGGTGCAGCAGCAGTTCTTCCCCGATTCGAGCCGCCCGGAGATCCTGGTCGACCTGTGGCTGCCCGAAGGCGCGACCATCCAGTCGAGCGAGGAGCTGGCCAAGCGCTTCGAGGCGCGCATGCTGAAGGAGCCGGGCGTGGTCGACGTGTCGATCTGGGTCGGCAGCGGCGTGCCGCGCTTCTACCTGCCGCTCGACCAGATCTTCCCGCAGACCAACGTGAGCCAGGTGATCCTGATCCCGAAGGACCTGCCGACGCGCGAGTCGCTGCGCCTGAAGCTGCCGAAGATGCTGGCCGAGGAATTCCCCGATGCGCGCGGCCGCGTCAAGCTGCTGCCGAACGGGCCGCCGGTGCCGTATCCGGTGCAGTTCCGCGTGATGGGACCGGATGCGGCGCAGGCCCGTGCCTGGGCCGACAAGGCCAAGGACATCCTGCGTGCCAACCCGAACATGCGCGGCGTGAACGACAACTGGAACGAGTCGGTCAAGGTGCTGCGCCTGGAGGTCGACCAGGACAAGGCGCGCGCACTCGGCGTCACCAGCCAGGCCATCGCCACCGCGTCGCGCACCATCCTGTCGGGCAACACCGTCGGGCAGTACCGCGAGGCCGACCGGCTGGTCGACATCGTCGTGCGCCAGCCGCTGGACGAGCGCAATGCCATCACCGACATCGGCAATGCCTACCTGCCGACGGCCAGCGGGCGCTCGATCCCGCTGACGCAGATCGCCAAGGTCGGCTTCACCTGGGAGCCGGGTGTGCTGTGGCGCGAGGGGCGCGACTATGCGGTGACGGTGCAGGGCGACGTGGTCGAAGGCCTGCAGGGCCCGACGGTCACGCTGCAGGTGTGGCCGGATCTCGACAAGCYGCAGAAGACCATGCCGGACGGCTACCGCATCGAGATCGCCGGTGCGGTGGAGGAGAGCAGCAAGGGGCAGGGCTCGATCGCCGCAGGCCTGCCGCTCGCGCTGTTCATCATGTTCACGCTGCTGATGCTGCAGCTGCACAGCTTCTCGCGTTCGATCCTGGTGTTCCTCACCGGGCCGCTCGGCATCGCCGGCGTGGCGGGCGCGCTGCTGCTGCTGAACCGGCCGTTCGGCTTCGTCGCGCTGCTCGGCGTGATCGCGCTGATGGGCATGATCATGCGCAACTCGGTGATCCTGATCGACCAGATCGAGCAGGACCGCTCGCGCGGCGTGCCGGCCTGGGAGGCGATCGTCGAATCGGCGGTGCGGCGCTTCCGTCCGATCGTGCTGACCGCGGCGGCGGCGGTGCTCGCGATGATCCCGCTGTCGCGCAGCGTGTTCTGGGGGCCGATGGCGGTTGCGATCATGGGCGGGCTGATCGTCGCGACGGGCCTGACGCTGCTGGCTTTGCCGGCGATGTATGCGGCCTGGTTCCGCGTCAAACCGGCCGAAGAGGAAAGAGCCGCCGCGAGCAGCTAAACTACGCGGTTTACCGAATCGCCTAAAAGGGAAGCTTCGGCTTCCCTTGCTCTTTTTTGTATTGCCAGAACGGCATTGCCCAAAATGTGCGCGGGTGGCGAAATTGGTAGACGCACCAGGTTTAGGTCCTGACGCCAGCGATGGTGTGGGGGTTCGAGTCCCCCCCCGCGCACCAGCTAACGAAACCAGAGAGTCCAGACAATCATGGCTGTCACTGTAGAAACCCTCGAGAAGCTCGAACGCCGCATCACGCTCACGCTGGCGGCCGACACGATCAACAACGAGGTCGAAACGCGCCTGAAGCGCCTGTCCCGCACGGTCAAGGCCGACGGGTTCCGCCCGGGCAAGGTGCCGATGAGCGTGGTCTCCCAGCGCTACGGCTACTCGGTGCAGTACGAGGTGATGAACGACAAGGTCGGTCAGGCCTTCGCCCAGGCCACCAGCGAAGCCAAGCTGCGCGTCGCCGGTGCCCCGCGCATCAGCGAGAAGGAAACCGCGCCCGAAGGCCAGATGGCCTTCGACGCCGTCTTCGAGGTGTACCCCGAGGTCAAGCTCGGCGACCTGTCGGCCGCCGAGGTCGAGCGCGTCAGCACCGAAGTGACCGAAGCCGCGATCGACAAGACGCTGGACATCCTGCGCAAGCAGCGCCGCACCTTCGCGCAGCGCCCGCAGGGCGAGGCCGCCGCCGAAGGCGACCGCGTGACGATCGACTTCGAAGGCAAGATCGACGGCGTGCCGTTCGACGGCGGAAAGGCCGAGGGCTTCCAGTTCCTGATCGGTGAAGGCCAGATGCTCGAGGCCTTCGAGAAGGCCGTGCGCGGCATGAAGACCGGCGAATCCAAGACCTTCCCGCTGCAGTTCCCCGAGGACTACCAGGGCAAGGACGTCGCCGGCAAGGAAGCCGACTTCCTGGTCACGCTGAACAAGGTCGAGGCGCAGAACCTGCCCGTGGTCGACGACGCGCTGGCCAAGTCGCTGGGCATCAAGGAAGGCACGGTCGACGCACTGCGCGCCGACATCAAGCGCAACCTCGAGCGCGAGGTCAAGTTCCGCGTGCTGGCCCGCAACAAGTCGTCGGTGATGGACGCGCTGGTCAAGAGCGCCGAGCTCGACCTGCCGACCTCGCTGGTCAACGGCGAAGTCGAGCGCATGACCGAAGGTGCCCGCGCCGACCTGAAGAAGCGCGGCATCAAGGACGCCGACACGGCGCCGATCCCCGCCGAGATCTTCCAGCCGCAAGCCGAGCGCCGCGTGCGCCTGGGCCTGGTCGTCGCCGAGCTGGTGCGCGCGAACAACCTGCAGGCCAAGCCCGAGCAGTTGCAGGCGCRCATCGAAGAGATGGCGCAGAGCTACGAGAAGCCGGCCGAAGTGGTGCGCTGGTACCTGGGCAGCCGCGAGCGCATGGCCGAGGTCGAAGGCGTGGTCATCGAGAACAACGTGACCGACTTCGTGCTGGGCAAGGCGAAGGTCACCGACAAGGTGCTGCCGTTCGACGAACTGATGGCCGGCTGATCTTCCGCTGATTCCATCCAAAGGGCGCCGGGCTGAAAAGCCTGGGCGCCCTTTGTTCTTCGGGGTTTGTCTGTGACGCTGGACGCAGTTTCCTTGAATGCGGCCTTGTCACGACATAATCAAACCCAATCTCCGTGGGACTATCACGAACCTCCTCAAGGACGCAAGGACGATCATGAGTGCGCTGGAAACACAAAGTCTGGGCATGGTGCCCATCGTCATCGAGCAGTCGGGCCGCGGTGAACGGGCCTATGACATCTACAGCCGCCTGCTGCGCGAGCGGGTCATCTTCCTGGTGGGGCCGGTCAATGACCAGTCGGCCAACCTGGTCGTGGCGCAGTTGCTGTTCCTCGAAAGCGAAAACCCCGACAAGGACATCTCGCTGTACATCAACTCGCCGGGTGGTTCGGTGAGTGCGGGCATGTCGATCTTCGACACGATGCAGTTCATCAAGCCCGACGTGTCGACGCTGTGCATGGGCATCGCTGCCAGCATGGGTTCGTTCCTGCTGATGGCCGGCGCCAAGGGCAAGCGCTTCGCCCTGCCGAATTCGCGCGTGATGATCCACCAGCCGTCGGGCGGCGCGCAGGGCCAGGCCACCGACATCGAGATCCACGCCCGCGAGATCCTCAAGACCCGCGAGCAGCTGAACCGCATCTACGCGGAACGCACCGGCCAGTCGATCGAGAAGATCCGTGCCGACATGGAGCGTGATTTCTTCCTGGATCCGATCGAGGCCAAGGAATATGGCCTGATCGACCAGGTGCTGACGCAGCGCACCCCGGCCGCGGCCGCCTGAGCTGACAGATCCGGCGCCGGGCCTCGGGTAAAACCGGGGTGAAACCGCAGAAAGCCGCGGAAAGCCGTAGAACGGGGCCCATTTGGGCCCCTTTTCCACAGCCTGGGCCGGAATTCTTTTGCTCTATCATTGACTCAGCCTTCCTAACGCACAGCGCACCCATCCATGGCCGACAAAAAAGGCTCCTCCAGCGAGAAAGTCCTGTACTGCTCCTTCTGCGGCAAGAGCCAGCATGAGGTGAAGAAACTGATCGCCGGCCCGTCGGTCTTCATCTGCGACGAGTGCATCGAGCTCTGCAACGACATCATTCGCGATGAAGTGCCGGCCGACACCGCCGAGGCCCGGGCCACCAAGTCCGACCTGCCGGTGCCCAGCGAGATCAAGGCCAGCCTCGACCAGTACGTGATCGGGCAGGACACCGCGAAGCGCACGCTGTCGGTGGCCGTCTACAACCACTACAAGCGCCTGAAGCACATGGCGTCGTCCAAGGACGACGTCGAGCTGAGCAAGAGCAACATCCTGCTGATCGGGCCCACCGGCTCGGGCAAGACGCTGCTGGCCCAGACGCTCGCCCGCCTGCTCAACGTGCCGTTCGTGATCGCCGACGCGACCACGCTGACCGAAGCCGGCTACGTCGGCGAAGACGTCGAGAACATCATCCAGAAGCTGCTGCAGAACTGCAACTACGACGTCGAGAAGGCGCAGCGCGGCATCGTCTACATCGACGAGATCGACAAGATCTCGCGCAAGGCCGACAACCCCTCGATCACGCGCGACGTGTCGGGCGAGGGCGTGCAGCAGGCGCTGCTGAAGCTCGTCGAAGGCACGATGGCCTCGGTGCCGCCGCAGGGCGGTCGCAAGCATCCGAATCAAGACTTCCTGCAGATCGACACGACCAACATCCTGTTCATCTGCGGCGGCGCATTCGACGGCCTCGAGAAGGTCATCCAGAACCGCTCCGAGAAATCCGGCATCGGTTTCGCGGCGACCGTGCACACCAAGTCGGAGCGCCGCGTGTCCGAGGTGTTCCGCGAGGTCGAGCCCGAAGACCTGATCAAGTTCGGCCTGATCCCCGAGCTGGTCGGCCGCCTGCCGGTGGTCGCCACGCTGGGCGAGCTGACCGATGACGCGCTGGTGCAGATCCTGACCGAGCCGAAGAACGCGCTGCTCAAGCAGTACCAGAAGCTGTTCGCGATGGACGGCGTCGAGCTCGAGGTGCGGCCTTCGGCGCTCGCTGCCATCGCCCGCAAGGCCCTGGCGCGCCRCACCGGCGCACGCGGCCTGCGCTCGATCATGGAGCAATCGCTGATCGACACGATGTTCGAATTGCCGACGCTCGACGGCGTCGCGAAGGTGGTGCTCGACGAGCACACGATCGAGGAAGACGCGAAGCCCTTGCTGGTCTACCGAGAGCAGAAGGCCAGCGCCTGAACAGGGCCATCGCCACGACAACGGATCCTGATGATTGCCGGTGCGTCACACTGCGCCGGCTCCTTGCAAACGAGTGCTTGAGCCCTAGATGGGCTTGAGAAAGAGAGGTTCCAATGTCCGGACATCCCGTCTTGCCCGCCGAGCCCATCACGATGCCGCTGCTGCCGCTGCGGGATGTGGTGGTGTTCCCTCACATGGTGATTCCGCTGTTCGTCGGGCGCCCGAAGTCGATCAAGGCGCTCGAGGCCGCGATGGAAGCCGGACGCCAGATCATGCTCGTCGCGCAACGCGCGGCCGGCAAGGACGAGCCCAAGCCTGACGACATGTTCGAGGTCGGTTGCGTCTCGAGCATCCTGCAGATGCTGAAGCTGCCCGACGGCACGGTGAAGGTGCTGGTCGAAGGCATCCAGCGCGCCAACACGCATTCGATCAGCGACAACGGCGAGCACTTCATGGCCGAAGTGACGCCGGTTCCGCCCGAGACCGAGGCCAAGCCCGAGGTCGAGGCGCTGCGCCGCGCGGTGACGCAGCAGTTCGACCAGTACGTCAAGCTCAACAAGAAGATCCCGCCGGAGATCCTGACCTCCATCGCGGGCATCGACGATGCCGGCCGCCTGGCCGACACGATCGCGGCGCACCTGCCGCTGAAGCTCGAGAACAAGCAGTCGGTGCTCGACCTCTTCGCGGTCGACAAGCGGCTCGAGAAGCTGCTCGAGCAGCTGGAGCATGAAGTCRACATCCTGCAGGTCGAGAAGCGCATCCGTGGGCGCGTGAAGCGCCAGATGGAGAAGAGCCAGCGCGAGTACTACCTGAACGAGCAGGTCAAGGCGATCCAGAAGGAACTCGGTGACGGCGAAGAAGGCGCCGACATGGAGGAGCTGGAGAAGAAGATCACTGCGGCGAAGATGCCCAAGGAGGCCCGCAAGAAGGTCGATGCCGAACTGAAGAAGCTGAAGCTGATGTCGCCGATGTCCGCCGAGGCGACTGTCGTGCGCAACTACATCGACACGCTGATCAACCTGCCGTGGACGAAGAAGACCAAGATCAAGCACGACCTGCCGAATGCAGAGGCCGTGCTGAACGAGGACCACTACGGACTCGAGAAGGTCAAGGATCGCATCCTGGAATATCTCGCGGTGCAACAGCGCGTCGACAAGGTGAAGGCGCCGATCCTGTGCCTGGTCGGCCCCCCGGGCGTCGGCAAGACCTCGCTCGGCCAGAGCGTGGCGCGCGCCACCGGGCGCAAGTTCGTCCGCATGGCGCTGGGCGGCATGCGTGACGAGGCCGAGATCCGCGGGCACCGCCGCACCTACATCGGCTCGATGCCGGGCAAGGTGCTGCAGAGCCTGTCGAAGGTCGGCACGCGCAACCCGCTGTTCCTGCTCGACGAGATCGACAAGCTGGGCATGGACTTCCGTGGCGACCCGTCGAGCGCGCTGCTCGAGGTGCTGGACCCGGAGCAGAACCACACCTTCAGCGACCACTACGTCGAGGTCGATTTCGACCTGAGCGACGTGATGTTCATCGCGACCTCGAACTCGATGAACATTCCGCCGGCGTTGCTGGACCGGATGGAAGTGATCCGCCTGGCGGGTTACACCGAGGACGAGAAGGTCAACATCGCCCAACGCTACCTGCTGCCGAAGCAACGCAAGAACAACGGCGTGCTGGACGACGAGATGGACGTCACCGAATCGGCGATCCGCGGGATCATCCGCTACTACACGCGTGAAGCCGGCGTGCGTTCGCTCGAGCGCGAGGTGTCCAAGATCTGCCGCAAGGTGGTGAAGAGCATCCAGCTGAAGAAGCAAGTCGGCAAGATGGTGGTCAGCGAAGAGAACCTGAACGACTTCCTGGGTGTGCGCCGCTTCAACTACGGCCAGGCCGAGAAGCGCAACCAGGTGGGGCAGGTCGTGGGCCTCGCGTGGACCGAAGTCGGCGGCGACCTGCTGACGATCGAGTCGGCCGTGATGCCGGGCAAGGGCAACATCATCCGCACCGGTTCGCTGGGCGACGTGATGAAGGAGTCGGTCGAGGCTGCACGTTCGGTGGTGCGCAGCCGTGCTCGCCGCCTGGGCATCAAGGACGAGATGTTCGARAAGCGCGACATYCACATCCACGTGCCCGAYGGCGCGACGCCCAAGGACGGCCCGAGCGCSGGYGCYGCGATGACGACGGCTTTCGTGTCGGCGCTGACCAACATCCCGGTGCGCGCCGATGTGGCGATGACYGGCGAGATCACGCTGCGTGGCGAGGTCACGGCGATCGGCGGCCTGAAGGAGAAGCTGCTCGCGGCCCACCGCGGCGGCATCAAGACGGTGCTGATCCCGGAAGAGAATGCGAAGGACCTGCAGGACATTCCGGAGAACGTGAAGAACCACCTCGAGATCGTGCCGGTGAAGTGGATCGACCAGGTGCTGGAGATCGCACTCGAGTCGGTGCCGCAACCGCTGGCCGATGAAGAGGCACCGAAGGTCGACGGCAAGACCGAGGCTGCCGCTGCGACGACGGCACCGGCCACTGCGCCTGCGACCGACGCGCTGAAGCACTGAAGAAAGTTGGAAAAAAATCGGTCGCTCTTGCGAAGCGGCCGATTTTGAACATATACTGTGAGTCTTGATTGATACAGCGAAGCAGATGCAGCAATGCGATGCCAAGCAGGTTGATCAAGGGATCGAAAGATCCGGCAAAGCGGGAGTAGCTCAGTTGGTAGAGCGCAACCTTGCCAAGGTTGAGGTCGCGAGTTCGAGCCTCGTCTCCCGCTCCAAATTCAAAGGGAAGCTTTCGGGCTTCCCTTTTTGCCTAGATGACGCAAGAGCTTCAAGGCAAGACAAGTTAAGCGGGGCGCGGTAGCAAAGCGGTTATGCACCGGATTGCAAATCCGTGTAGGTCGGTTCGACTCCGGCCCGCGCCTCCACAGTAAAAGACGGCTCCTTCGGGAGCCGTTTGCATTTCGAGGCCGCACTACCTGACCGTTTCGCCACCGACGACCCAAAGTCCATCAGCGCCTCGACAAAAGCCCGCTGCGCCTCGAACGGCGCGAATTCGCCGCTGCCCGCCAGCACCGCACTCGTCAGATCGTGCACGCCGGCTTTGCGCAACCCGGGCAGGTAGTCGTCCGGCGAACGGCCATCGGCGTCTCCGCGGAGGTACATGAGCGGCGTCTCGATGGCCTTCGGACGCGCGTTGTGCGCCGCGTCGGCGGCGAGCGCACGGTACCAATCGAAGCCCGCCTTCAAGGCCTCGGGCCGCGCATAGGCTTCGGCAAAGCGCGCTCGGTACGCCTCGGTCACTGCCTTGGAGTTGCCCGCCAGCGCGTTGGTGAAGTAGTCGAAGTACGGTCGCTGCCGGTCCTGCACCATCGTCTCGGGCAGATCGGGGATCGCATGAAAGGCGAAATGCCAGATGCGCGGATCGGCCAGCAGCTTCTCCCAGGGATCGAGGCCGGGCACGACGGTGTTGGTGACGACCGCGCCACGGATGCGTTGGCCATGGTCGCGKGCGGCGGCGAAAGCGATCATGCCGCCCACGTCGATGCCCGCGACGACGATGTCGCGGCCCCCCGCTTGCTCGGCTGCAGCGAGCAGCACGTCGGCGAGCACCGTCTTCTCGGCCGATCGTGGCGCGCCACGAGACTCGCCGATCTCGGGCAGATCGGGCGCGAGGACGAAGAAGCGTTCAGACAAGTCGTGAAGCACCGGCTCGTAGAGCGCATGTGAATGGGGCCACCCGTGCAGCAGCAACAGCGCCGGACGGCTCGCGACACCGGCCGTTCGCAGCGCGATCTCGACTCCGTGGCCCGCGACCTTGATCTTGTCCATCGGCTTCCTTTGTCGTCTGTCCAAAGATGTGGGGCAATCCGCGTTCCCTGTACCCCGCCTCCGGCGGCAACGTGCCGGGGGCTGATGCCTCGTCCATATCGAGGCTACACTTCGTCTCCATATAGACGGGGATTGCAGTGATCGGATTGAAGAGCACGACGCAGCAGGTGCCTGGGCGCAAGGCACGTCCGAAGGCGGTGTCGATCACGAACGTCACCTACAGCCCGAGCAAGGGGATCGACGACTTCGTGATGAACGTCCATGCCGCAGACCCGATGCGCCTGATCGAGACCGAGCGCAAAGGGGTCGCCGGCATCTTCGTGAAGGACCTGTCCAGGCGCATGGGCATCCCGGCGCAGCGCATGTTCGACATCCTCGGCGTGCCCAAGGCCACGGCCGAGAAGAAGGTCGCCGCAGGCGAACTGCTCACCGGCAACGGCGGGCGGGCTGCACTCGGGTTGGCCAGGCTGCTCGGTATCGCCCGGGACATCGTCGACAACTCGACCGCCCCCGAAGCCAAGGGCTTCGACTCAGCCAGGTGGCTCGGGCAATGGCTGGAGACATCCCAGCCCGCGCTCGGGGGGCGCAAGCCCGCGGACTTCATCGACACGCCCACGGGGCTGGCAGTCGTCACGAAGCTCCTCGGTGCCATCGAGAGCGGTGCGTACCAGTGATCCTTTGGCGGATTGCGACCGAGACACGCAAGCACGCAGCAGACGATCTGAGTGGAGGCGGTGCCGTCAGGAGCCCCGGCCGATGGAACGACGACGGACAGCCTGCGTTGTATACGGCACCGACGATTGCCATGGCAGTGCTCGAGACCGCGGCGCATGTCGATGACTCAGGCCTGCCCTTGAACCGATTCCTGGTGCGCATCGATGTTCCGGACAGCGTCTGGGCGGCCAGGAACGTGCTGGACGTGTCGCGGCTCGCGCCTTCGTGGGCGGCCATTCCGGCGGGGCGTGCCAGCGCTCAGGCTGGCGCCGACTGGTTGCGCGGCATGACGGCGGCGATCCTCGAGATGCCCTCGGTGATCGTTCCCGAAGAGTCGATCGCCCTCATCAACCCGTTGCATCCCGGTGCGAAGGCCTTGTCTGCCAAGGTCGTCCGTCCGTTCGAATACAACCGGTTGTTCCGCGGACGCTGAAGCCAGGAGGGACACCATGCCGATTCAACTCCGCCCACGCTGGCTCGCCGCCGTCGTGCTCTGCTGCGCGAGCCTGGGCGCCTGGGCCGCCGGCGCGGCGATCGAGGACACACCTGCCGCCGTGCAGCGCGCGGGCGTCACGCTGCGCGGCAGCCTGCTCGAACCCGCGGATTTCGACGGGCGATGGGTGGCCTTGATCATCGCGGGCTCGGGCCCGACCGATCGCAACGGCAACAACCCCGTGGTGCGGGGCGGCGTCGACAACCTGCGCCTGCTCGCCGAGGGCCTGGCGCGTGCCGGCATCGCGACGCTGCGGTACGACAAACGCGGCGTCGCCGCCAGCGCATCCCCGCAGGTGGTCGAAGGCGAGTTGCGCTTCGACGACTTCGCCGATGACGCGGTGGCCTGGATCGACTGGCTGCGGCGCACCGGTCGCTTCGCGCATGTCGCCGTCATCGGGCACAGCGAAGGCGCCACGCTGGGCCTGCTGGCGGCGCAACGCGCGCCGGTCGATGCGTACGTCTCGGTCGCCGGGCTGAGCCGCGACCTGCTGACCCTGCTCGACGCCCAGCTGCAGCCGAGGCTGGCCGCCGCGCCCGCGCTGCTGGCGGCCCACACCCGCATCATCGATGCCCTGCGGCACGGTGCGACGGTGCCCGATGTGCCTGCACCGCTGATGTCGATCTACCGGCCCGGCGTTCAGCCCTACCTGGCCTCGGCGGGGAAGGTCGATCCATCGAAGGAGATCGCGAAGCTCCGCATCCCGGTGGCCATCATCGCGGGAGAGAACGACGTGCAGGTTCCTCCGGAGGACGCGAGGCAGCTCTCGATGGCCCGGCCCGGCGCGCGGCTGCGCGTGTTCGGCGGCATGAACCACGTCATGAAGACGGGCGCCAAGGGCGACCTGGCGGCGTACACCGATCCGGCGCTCGGATTGACCGCCGGCCTGGTCGACTTCATCGCGGATTTCGTCAAGGGGGCCGCGCCCTGAGGGGGCGCGTCGTTGCGCCTTCGGCCGCTCCGCGACACAAGCCTCAGCTGACAGCGCTGCTCGTCTCCAGCAACTGCCGCATCGCCGAGCGCATCAGCGGATCGGGGCTGTCGGCCAGCGCGCTGGCTTCCAGGTGCCAGATCGGGTCGCCGATCAGGTAGGTGCACAAGGCCTTCAGGTCCGGCGCGCAGTCGTCCGGCAGCGTGTTCAGGAAGTGCAGCGCATCGATCGGCCGGTCGTGCAGGATCGGGATGAAGGCGCCGATGGCGAGTGCCGACGGCACGACGTTCGGCAGGTCGCGCAGCTGGAACCAGATCGCTTCGGCGCGGTCGAGTTCGTGGGCCGTGATCGCGCCGATCATCTCCCGGCTCATTTGCGCGATGTCGTCTTCGGTGTGCAGGCTCATGACGGGGCTTCCGAAAAGCGGTCCGCCGAATCGCGGACGCATCAAGGGTGCCGGACGCGGCCGCAGCGCGGCCTGTCCGGCGGTTCGATCTTCAAGGCGTCGTGCCGGGTCAGTCCTGACCGCCGGCGCCCGGAATCATCGACTTCAGGCGCTGGATGATGGAGCTGGCAGCACCGCCCGGGCCGCCTTGCTGGGCGCCCTGGGCTTGATCGCCACCACCACCGCCGCCCAGCAGGCTGCTGATGCCTTGCAGGCCGGGGGCCTTGCTCAGCAGGTTCGTGGCGGCGGGAAGGGCGCGGGACAGCGCGAGACCGATTGCGGGAAGAGGCATGTGAGTTCCTTTCAGTGGGGACGCTGTCGGGGTGACTGCGCTGAAAGGAAGTCTCGCCGGGAGCAGTCAGGTGCCCCCGGTCCGGATGCGAAGCGCGCGATGCCGATGCGAAGGCACCGCGCCTGCATCGCTCAAGGCCGGATCTGGTCGATCTGCACCGCGACCCCGGTGGCGCCCGGCTTCACGACCGGACCCTGGCCGATCAGGTCGCCGGCCGACGGCGTCGCGCTGCCGTTGCGCGACACCCGCACCTCGACGCGCACCTCGGCCATGCTCGACAGCTTGAACTCCGGGCTCATCGCGCTCGAGTCGTCGAGCACGAAGTCCATCGGCAGGTCGGACACCAGGCCGCGCTTCACGGCCAGCGGCATGCGCGGGCCCTGCACGGCGCGGGCGAACACGAACACCGTGTCGCCGGGCTGCACCTTCGATGCGAGGGCAGGGGACAGCGTCACGCGGCCGCTGACCGCAGTTGCTGCAGTGGTGGCTGCGGCTGTGGCGCCAGCGGCCGGCTTCGCGGCAGCAGTCGCCGGCGACGAGGCGCGCGCCGCCGCGGCCACGGGTGCCGAAGCCGCCCCACCAGCACCGCCGCCCGCGCGCAGCTCGGCCAGCGTCTGCACGACCCACTTCGCGTAGTCCGATTCGGGCGGCAGCATCGGCAGCAGCTGCTGCCACTGAGCCGCCGCCGTCTTGAAATCCTGCCGCTGGTAGGCGGCCGTCGCCGACATCGACAGCGCCATCGCGTGGTTCGGGTCCAGCGCCAGCGCCTGCTGCACCAGCTTCAGCGGCTTGCCCTGCAGGTCGCCTTTCGCCAGGTTGGCCAGCACGTCGGCGTACTCGGTCAGCAGCACCGGATCGCGGTCCAGCGTCTCGCGGCCCATCTTGTCGAAGGCGTTCGCCGACTCGGCCAGCCGGCCCATCGCACGGTACGAGCGCGCGAGCACCATCCAGGCTTTCGAATCGTTCGGGTTCTTCTCGACGCGCGCCACCACCGTGGCCAGCATCTGCTCGATCTGCTGCTGCGTCACGTCGCCCTGCGGCGCCGCGGGCGGGACCAGCGCGGACGGGTTGCCGCGCCAGGCGTAGAGGCCCGCCGCCAGCAGCGGCAGTGCGATCGCGAGCGCGATCATCGTGCCGCGCCCCGAGCTGAGCGGCGCCATCGCCGGCTCGGCCGCGCCGGCGTCGGCCAGCAGCCGCTTCTGCAGTTCACTGCGCGCCTGCTCGKGGTCGGCCGGCAGCAGGGTGCCGGCTGCGAGGTCGCGGTCGATCTCGGCCAGCTGGTCGCGGTAGACGGCGGTGTTGGCGTCGCGGGCGGTCAGGTCGTCCCGCCGGGCCGCCTGGGCGGCGCGCCGCCACGGTCGCAGCAGCACGAGCAGGGTGGCGGCGACGAGCAGGGCCGCCGCGATCAGGAAGGTTGCCATCTCAGGGGTTCTTGTCGTTGTTCAGGAGGGCCGCGGCGCGCAGTTGCTCGTCGGCGGTGAGCGCGACGGCATCGGGCGCGGTGCGGCGGCGCAGGAAGGTGACCAGCGCCACCAGCCCGCCGCCGAGCAGCACGAAGGGCCCGAGCCACAGCAGGTACGTGGTCGGCTTCATCGGCGGCCGGTAGCGCACGAAATCGCCGTAGCGGGCGACCAGGTAGTCCATCACCTCCTGGTCGGTCTTGCCCTGGCGGATCAGCGTGCGGATCTCGCGGCGCAGGTCTTCCGCCAGGTCGGCGCGCGAGCCGGCCAGCGATTCGTTCTGGCACACCAGGCAGCGCAGCTCTTCGGCGATGCCGACCAGCCGCGCCTCGACGACCGGGTCCTGGGCCAGCGGCRGCGCGTCGGCGGCGCGTGCACTGCAGGTGAAGGCGAGGGCCAGGGCGGCCCCGATGATCAGCCGCCTCATGCGCCGAGCTCCTTCAGCATCGGGATCACCTTCGAGCGCAGCACGTCGTCGGTCAGCGGGCCGATCTGCTTGAAGCGGATCGTGCCGGTCTTGTCGATCAGGTAGGTCTCGGGCACGCCGTAGACGCCGTAGTCGATGCCGACGCGGCCATCGGCATCCACCGCGGTCGCGACATACGGGTTGCCGAACTCGGCCAGCCAGCGCCGGGCCTCGTCGCCCTTGTCCTTGTAGTTCAGGCCGACCACCGGCACCCGGTTCAGCTTCGCGAAGTTGACCAGCACCGGGTGCTCCTGGCGGCACGGGCCGCACCAGGTGGCCCACACGTTCAGCATCCACACCTTGCCGCGCATCTCCTGCGGGCTGAACTTCGCGGCATCGGCCGAGGCATCGAGCCGCGGCAGCGCGAACATCGGCGCCGGCTTGCCGATCAGCGGCGACGGCACCTCGTGCGGGTCGTGGTTGAGGCCGACCGCGAGGAACACGGCCAGCACCGCGAACAGCACCAGCGGGATCAGGAAGTACTTCTTCATGCCGCCGTTCCGGTGGCGCCTTGCAGCGGCGCGCTGACGCGCTGCTTCAGCTTCAATCGGTAGCGCTTGTCGCTGGCGGCGAGCCCGCCGCCGGCGGCCATCAGCAGGCAGCCGAGCCAGATCCACACGACGAACGGCTTGTAGTACACCCGCACGCTCCAGGCCGCGGCCTTGCCGTCCGGGGTGGCTTCGAGCGGCTCGCCGAGCGAGACGTACAGGTCGCGCGTGAGGCCGCTGTCGATCGCGGTCTCGGTCATCGGCATCTGCGACGACAGGTAGGCGCGCTTCTCGGGGTTCAGCGTGCGCAGCACCTGGCCGTCGCGCGAGAGCTCCACGTCACCGCGCTGCGCGATGTAGTTGGGCCCGCGCACTTCGTTGACGCCGAGCAGCTTGACGGAGTAGCCACCAAGCTCGACGGTCTGGCCGACTTCCATGCGCACGTCCTTCTCGACCTCGTAGCCCTTCACCATCGTGACGCCGACGACGAAGGTCGCGATGCCGATGTGGGCCAGGTGCATGCCCCAGTAGGCGCGGGGCGGCCGGCCCGATCTGAGGCGGGCGCGGATCTGGAACACGCTGCTCGCGACGATCCACACCGCCAGCAGCAGGCCGAGCGCGACCAGCGGCGACCAGGTGCCGACGAACAGCGGCAGCAGCGCGCCCAGCACGACGGCGATGCCGGCGGCCATCCACAGGCGCTGCGACAGGTCGCGCACGTCGGCGTGTTTCCAGTTGGCGACCGGGCCGACTGCGATCAGGAACAGCAGCGGCACCATGATCGGCACGAACACCGAATTGAAGTAGGGCGGGCCGACCGACAGCTTGCCGAGGCCGAGGCCGTCGATGATCAGCGGGTACAGCGTGCCCAGCAGCACCGAGCCGGCGGCCACCATCAGCAGCACGTTGTTGACCAGCAGCAGCGTCTCGCGCGAGAACAGCGCGAACGCGCCGCCGAGGCCGACCTTGGGCGCACGGTACGCAAACAGGCTCAGCGAGCCGCCGATCACGGCGCTGAGGAACAGCAGGATGAAGATGCCGCGGCGCGGGTCGGTGGCGAAGGCGTGCACCGAGGTCAGCACGCCGGAGCGGACCAGGAAGGTGCCGAGCAGCGACAGCGAGAACGCGCAGATCGCGAGCAGCACGGTCCAGTTCTTGAAGCTGCCGCGTTTCTCGGTGACGGCCAGCGAGTGGATCAGCGCGGTGCCGACCAGCCACGGCATGAACGACGCGTTCTCGACCGGGTCCCAGAACCACCAGCCGCCCCAGCCGAGCTCGTAGTAGGCCCAGTACGAGCCCAACGCGATGCCCAGCGTCAGGAAGGTCCAGGCGACGTTGGTCCACGGGCGCGACCAGCGGGCCCAGGCGGCGTCGAGCGTGCCGGCGAGCAGCGCGGCGATCGCGAAGGCGAAGGCGACCGAGAAGCCGACGTAGCCCATGTAGAGCATCGGCGGGTGGACGATGAGGCCCGGGTCCTGCAGCAGCGGGTTCAGGTCCTGGCCTTCGGCGGCGGCGGGGATCAGCCGGTCGAACGGGTTGGACGTGAGCAGCATGAACGCGAGGAAGCCGGCGGCGACCAGGCCGAGCACGCCGATGACGCGGGCGACCATCGGCAGCGGCAACTGGCGCGACAGCAGGCTGACGGCGAGCGTCCAGCCGTTCAGCATCAGTAGCCACAGCAGCAGCGAGCCTTCATGGCCGCCCCAGACGGCGGCGGCGCGGTAGGCGGTGGGCAGCTGCGAGTTCGAGTGCTGGGCGACGTAGAGCACCGAGAAGTCGTTGGCGACGAAGGCCTGCATCAGGCAGGCGAACGCGAACGCGACGAGCAGGAACTGCGTCTGCGCGGCGGGCCGTGCGAGCGAGGTCCAGGCGGGCTTGTTCTGGTGGGCGCCGACGATCGGCAGCAYGCCCTGGACGATCGAGACCAGGAACGCGAGGATCAGCGCGAGGTGGCCGAGTTCGGGAGTCATTTGAGCGTGTTCCTCATCTTCTTGGCCTCTTCGACCGCGTGGGCGGCCTCGGGCGGCATGTAGTTCTCGTCGTGCTTGGCGAGCACTTCGGTGGCGACGAAGGCGTCCCCGTCGAGCTTGCCTTGCACGACGGCGCCCTTGCCCTCCTGGAACAGGTCGGGAAGGATGCCGGTGTAGCGCACGGCGACGTCTTTCGCGGTGTCGGTGATCGTGAAGCTGACGGTCATCTGGTCGCGCTTCAGCGTGCCCTGGCGGACCATGCCGCCGACGCGGAAGGCCCGGTCCTTCGGGGCTTCTCCCGAGACCACCTGCGTGGGCGTGAAGAAGAACGCGACGTTGCTGTTCAGCGCGTTCAGCACGAGTGCTGCGGCCACGCCGAGACTGGCGAGGCCGCCGACGATGATGGCTAGGCGTTTGTGGCGGGGCTTCATTTGTCTTGTGTCACTCTGATTGGTGTTGCTCGGCGCAGGTTTTCATGCCTCGTGCTGATCCTTGAGGGATCGCAACAGTTCCGCGCGCTGCTGGCGCAGCAGCAGGCTTTCGACGAGCATCGCCAAGGCACAMGCGCCGAAGCTGCCCCAGACGTAGAAGGCATAACCGCCCATCGCGAAGAAATCACCCACGCTGTTCCACTGCATCATGTGTTCTCCAGGGCGCCGCGCACCCAGTCGGCATGCCGTTCACGCTCGAGGATGATGTTGCGCACCCGCGCCAGCGCGATCGCGATCGAATACATCCAGAAGGCCAGCGCCATCAGCAGCATGCCCCACAGCATCGTCATCGCCATCGACGGCGACTTCGTCATCGAGATCGTCGCCCCCTGGTGCAGCGTGTTCCACCACTTCACCGAGAAATAGATGATCGGCACGTTCACCACGCCCACCAGCGCCAGCACCGCGCCCGCCCGATCAGCCCGCTTCGGGTCTTCGATCGCCGCCTGCAGCGCGAGAAAGCCCAAATAGAGGAAGAACAGGATCAGCTCCGAGGTGAGGCGCGCGTCCCACACCCACCAGGTGCCCCACATCGGCTTGCCCCACAGCGAGCCGGTCACCAGCGACAGCAGCGCGAAGATCGCGCCCGTCGGCGCCAGCGCCGACGCCATCATCGACGACAGCCGCGTGTTGAACGCGAGGCCGATCGCGGCCCAGAACGCCATCGCGCAATAGATCACCATCGACATCCAGCTCGCCGGCACGTGCACGAAGATGATCCGGTAGCCCTCGCCCTGCGTCGCATCGGTCGGCGCGACGAAGAAGCCGATCCACAGCCCGGCCAGCGTCAGCAGCGCGGCGAGTCCTGCAAACCACGGCTGCAGCTTGCCGGCAAGCGGGTAGAAGGTGGCTGGCGATGCATAACGCATCCAGGGGCTGGCTGATTGCTTGTCCATCATTCGATTGCGATACGGAGGGCCGCCGTCGTGGCCCAGGGTGCGAAGAATACGGCGAGCGCCAACAGCGCCCCGAGGATCGACAACTGCGCCGACGAGCCCAGCCCGGCGCTCTGCGCCTCCACGGCGCCGGCGCCGAAGATCAGCGTCGGCACGTACAGCGGCAACACCAGCAGCGCGAGCAAGGTGCCGCCGCCGCGCACGCCGAGCGTCAGCGCCGCACCGATCGCGCCGATCAGGCTCAGCACCGGCGTGCCCAGCAGCAGCGCCAGCATCAACACCTGCAGCTCGCCGGGATTCAGGTTGAACTGCAGGCCGAGCAGCGGCGCCAGCAGCACCAGCGGCAGCCCGCACAGCAGCCAGTGCGCTGCGATCTTGCCTGCGACCAGCAGCGCGAACGGGCGCGGTGACAGCGCCATCTGCTCCAGCGTGCCGTCGGCATGGTCGCTCGCGAACAGCCGCGGCAGGCCGAGCAGCGTGGCCAGCAAGGCCGCCACCCACAGCACGCCCGGGCCGATGCGGCGCAGCATCGCCGGCTCCGGCCCGATGCCCAGCGGGAACAGGCTGACCACGACCACGAAGAAGAACAGCGCGGTGACGACCTCGCTGCGCCGGCGCGCGGCCAGCAGCAGGTCCCGCCTCAAAGCGACCAGTACCGTGTTCATGCGGCCAGGCCCACGAACTCGCCGGCCGGCAGCGGCGCCGGCTGGTGGCTGGTCAGGATCGCGAGACCGCCCTGCGCCAGGTGCGCACCGATCAGCTCGCCCATCAGCGCCACCGCATCGGTGTCGAGCGCGGCGAACGGCTCGTCCAGCACCCACAGCGTGGCCGGCCGCACCAGCAGCCGCGCCAGCAGCACGCGCCGCTTCTGGCCGGCCGACAGCACGCGCGTCGGCAAATGGCCGCGCCCGCGCAGGCCGATGCGGCGCAGCGCGTCGCCGGCCTGGGCATCGTCCAGCGCCACGCCGTCGATCGCACAGGCCTGGCGCAGGTTCTCGACCGGCGACAACTCGTCCTTCACCGCCGCGTGGTGGCCCAGGTACAGGCAGGCGCGCCGGAAATCCTCGCCGGCCGCCCGGATCGGGGTGTCGTTCCAGCGCACCTCGCCGTCGTCCGGCGGGTTCAGGCCGACCAGCGTGCGCAGCAGCGTCGTCTTGCCGGCGCCATTGATGCCGCCCACCTGCAGCCAGCGGCCCGGCGCAAGCGACAGGCTCAGGTCGGCGAACAGGGTCCGGTCGCCGCGCGAGCAGCGAAGGTGATGGGCACTCAACATGAAAGTGGGGATGGCGGGAAAGGAGGGCGGGGGAAGAATGGCGACGATCGGGCGTCGGTATCGGAGTTGTCTG
>NZ_JBFUGW010000067.1:0-25790 GCF_056402735.1 Rhizobacter sp. P3_C12 | reverse complement strand
GGCGATGGCCGCCGGCGCGCCGGCCGATGCGGTGCGCGAGCGCGCGCCGACGGCCGTCGCGCCGGTCGCTCCCGCCGCGAAATCGTCGGCCGACGCCAGCGGGTCGTTCGCCCCCGAGCCCTGGCCGGCCCCGCCCGCGCCGCAGCCGACGAAGCCTCGCCCGGCACGCGAGACCGTCACCGCCGGCATGGTCGACGACAACGCCGACTTCGGCGAGTACCTCGCCTACCGGCAGCGCAACGCCGGCCTGCCGGTGCGCGAGCGCGACATCAGCGAACGCTACCTGCTCGAAGTGACCGACGCGCAGGGCGACCCGGTGCACGACGCCGAGGTGGCGATCCAGCGCCCCGGCGTCGCGCAGCCGGTGATGTGGGCGCGGACCGACACCGCCGGCCGCGTCTGGCTGCACCCGCGTGCGTTCCTCGGGCAGGGCACGCAGGGCGACCGCATGCTCGGCATCGCGGTGCGCAAGAACGGCGTGCAGGGTCGTGCCCAGCTGCAGCGCGGCCAGGCGAGCGCGGTGCAGGTGCGCCTCGGCCAGGCGGTGGCGGCGCAACGCCCGCGCCTGGACCTGGTGTTCCTGGTCGACGCGACCGGCTCGATGGGCGATGAGATCGCGAAGCTGAAGAACTCGATGCACGCGATGGCGCAGCAGATCTCGCAGTTGCCGGTGCAGCCCGATGTCTGCTGGGGCCTGGTGGCCTACCGTGACCGCGGCGATGCCTTCCTCACGCGCACGCAGGACTTCACCGACGACCTGCGCGGCTTCCAGCAGGTGCTCGGCCAGGTCCAGGCGAATGGCGGCGGTGACACCCCGGAGGCGCTGAACGAGGCGCTGCACGAGGTGGTGCATGGCCTGAGCTGGCGGCGCGACGCGGCCCGCATGGTGGTGCTGGTCGCCGATGCGCCGCCGCACCTGGACTACGGCGGCCCGCAATACGACACCGACATGCAGGCCGCACTCGCGAAAGGCATCAAGCTGTTCGCGGTCGGCGCGAGCGGGCTCGACCCGGTCGGCGAGTACATCTACCGGCAGATGGCGCAGTACACCGCGGGCCGCTTCGTGTTCCTGACCTACCGCGATGCGGCCGACCCGGGCAGCGGCCCCGGCACGCAGACCTCGCACGACGTGAAGCAGTACTCGGTTCAGACGCTGGACCGGCTGGTCGTGAAGCTGGTCGGGGATGAACTGGCGAAGCTGAAGCGCACTTGACAACATGTGCACATAATGTAAAGTGGCGGCAATCGATCAACCTTCCGCCACGCTTCAGCGATGCCTTCCGAAACTCCCGATCCGACCAGCGTGCGCCGCGACGCCCTCCTGCAGGCCGCCGCCGGCGTGTTCCTGCGCTACGGCTACCGCAAGACCTCGATGGACGACCTGGCGCGCGCCGCCGACCTGTCGCGCCAGGGCCTCTACCTGCACTTCGCCAACAAGGAGACGCTGTTCAAGGAGGTGGTCGTGCAGCTGATCGGCCAGAGCCGCGCCACGATGCGCGCGGCGCTGGCGCGCGACGCGCTGCCGATCGAGGAGCGCCTGCTGGTCGCCTTCATGGCGCTGAAATCGCAAGGCGACGGCAGCGAGATGCCGCAGGAGCACCTGGCCGAGCTGTTCGCCACCGCGACGCAGCTGGTCGGCCCGGTGCTCGACGAGCTCGAGCAGGCGATGGTCGCCGACCTGTCGCGCGTGCTGCAGGCCAGCGGCATCGCCGCCGGCTGGAAGGAAGCCGGCCTCGGCGCCAAGGACCTGGCGCTGCACCTGACCGCCGCGTCGCACGGCATCAAGCACCAGGCGAAGAGCACCGCCGAGTACCGCGAGCGCATGCGTGTCGCGATCCGGCTGGTGTGCCGCGTGCCTGCACCTGTCTCCACGCGCCGCTGAGCGTGCGCCCCTGAACGCCCACCCGGAGTGACCTCGCCATGACTTCCGCCTCCCTCTGCCCCCGCCGCCTGGCGCCGGTCGACCATTCGCAATCGCCGCAGCACCGCGACGGCAAGTTCCGCAACGTCGCACCGCGCCAATCGCCCGGCTTCCTGAAGACGCTGTCGATCGCCTGGCGCGTGCTGACCAGCAAGCCCGACACCACCGTGCCGCACGCGCCGATCCCGGTGCAGGCGCTGACCGCCGCGGCGCTGGCCGAGGCGCCCGATGCAAGCCTGTTCCGGCTCGGCCATTCGACGCTGCTGCTGAAGCTCGCCGGCGAGTTCTGGCTCACCGACCCGGTGTTCTCCGAGCGTGCGTCGCCGGTGCAGTGGGCCGGCCCGAAGCGCTTCCACGCGCCGCCGATCTCCATCGCCGACCTGCCGCCGATCAAGGGCGTGATCCTGTCGCACGACCATTTCGACCACCTCGACCACGCTGCGATCCTCGAGCTCGCGCCGAAGGTGGAGGTGTTCATCACGCCGCTGGGTGTCGGCGAGCGCCTGGTCGGCTGGGGCATCGATGCGGCCAAGGTGCGCCAGCTCGACTGGTGGCAACAGACCACGGTGCACGGCGTGCAGCTGGTGGCCACGCCGGCGCAGCATTTCTCGGGCCGCAGCCTGAGCGACGGCGACCGCACGCTGTGGGCCTCGTGGGTCATCGTCGCGGGCGACCTGCGGCTGTTCTTCAGCGGCGACACCGGCTACCACGCCGATTTCAAGACCATCGGCGACCGCTTCGGCCCGTTCGACGTGACCCTGCTCGAGACCGGTGCCTACGACAAGGAATGGCCCGAGGTGCACATGCAGCCCGAGGAGACGCTGCAGGCCCACCTCGACCTGCGCGGGCGCTGGCTGATGCCGGTGCACAACGGCACCTTCGACCTGGCGCTGCATCCGTGGCACGAGCCGTTCGACCGCATCCTCGACCTGGCCGCGACGCACGGCGTGCGGCTGGCCACGCCGCAGATGGGCGAGCGCCTGCCGCTGGACGCACCGCAGCCGGGGAAACGGTGGTGGACCAGCGTTTGAGCGGGGTAGCATCCGCTGATGCGACGACCTGCCCACCTTTCCGCCGTGCTCGCCGGCGCGGCGCTGCTCACCGCCTGCGGCGGGGGCTTCTACGTCGAATGGAGCAACGGCTTCGGTGACGACGACCCGCCGAGCGTGCAGCTCGTGGCCTCGTCCTCGTCGGTTCCGGCCGGCGGCTCGGTGCGGCTGTCCGCTGCGGCGAGCGACGACAGCGGCATCGACGAGGTGCGCTTCTACCGGATCGACGGCATCGGCTCGGTGCTGTTGGGCGGCGATGGCGTGCCGCCCTACGAATGGACGCTGACCGGCCCGACCGACGGCCGCAGCACGGTGCGCGTGTATGCGCGCGCGGTGGACAACGAGGGCCACGCGGCCGACAGCAACGCGCTGACGCTGGACGTGACGCGCTGATGCGCCGCTTGCCGCGGGCCCTCACGCTTCTCGTTCCGCTGTTCTTCGCCGCCTCGCTCGCCCAGGCGCAGCAGGCCGACGCACCGCCCGCGAAGATCGAAGCCACGCCGAGCGGCAAGCCGCTGTGGGAGATCGGCGTCGGCGGCGTCGCCGTCAACGGCCCCGACTACCCGGCCGCCGGCACGCGGCACGCGCGCATCGCGCCGGTGCCGATCCTCGTCTACCGCGGCGAGCGCCTGCGCGTCGACGAAGACGGCGTGCGCAGCCGGTTGTTCGCCGGCGG
The DNA here is from genome assembly GCF_056402735.1 of Rhizobacter sp. P3_C12. Lineage (NCBI taxonomy): Bacteria > Pseudomonadati > Pseudomonadota > Betaproteobacteria > Burkholderiales > Sphaerotilaceae > Rhizobacter > Rhizobacter sp. P3_C12. The sequence goes on along the minus strand of NZ_JBFUGW010000067.1, from coordinate 22,144 downwards.
GCGGCTCGAGCTCGACCTGTCCGGCGCCGCCGCATTCAATGCGCGCGACAACGATGCGCGCCGCGGCATGCCCGGCCTGGACTACCTGTTCGAGCTCGGCCCGCAGCTGCGCTGGCGCCTGCCGCTGCAGGACGGCCAGCAGGTCAGCGCGCACCTGAAGGCGCGCGCGGTGTTCTCGACCGATGGGCGCGGCATCGACCGCCACGGCAGCGTCGTCGAGCCCGAGCTGCGCTGGCAGCGCCGCGGCTGGCCCGACAGCGAGAGCCAGGTGCAGCTCAGCGTGGTCAGCACCTGGGCCAGCGAGTCGCTGCACGACTACTTCTACCAGGTGGACCCGCGCTACGCGACCGCGCAACGGCCGGCCTACGACGCGAGCTCTGGTTACTTCGGCAGCGGCGTGCGTGCGTGGTGGTCACGCCGCGTCGCGGCCGACACGGTGCTGAGCCTCGGCGCCTCGCTGAACAATCACGCCGGCGCGGCCAACCGCGCGAGCCCGTTGTTCGAACGCAGCAGCACCGCCAGCTTCGCGGCGGCGCTCATCTGGACGCCCTGGAAGAGCGAGCAGCGGGTGCCCTAGAACTCCACCATCAGGTGCAGCACGTGCGAGCCGATGCGCTTTTCAACGCGCGGAATGAAGGCGATGCGCGTCGTCACGCCGTGCACCGTGAACAGCGACACCGTCGGCACGAACAGCGGCTGCACCGCGTGGTCGTAGCCGGTCACGCCGCCCATCGTCACGCCGAAGCGGCCGTGCTCCAGCGTGTAGCCGGCGTAGGCGCTGTTGCGGCGCAGCGAGTTGCGATACGCGCCGACCGTCCAGTTGTCGTCGCTGCGGTAGTAGAGGCCCGGGTTCGAGTTGTTGTAGCGCTTCGCCGGGATGTGCTTGCTCGCGATGTGCAGGCCCCAGGTCTCGGCCGCCGCCACGGGTGCGAATGCGGCCAGCGACAGACCGGCGAGGCATGCGACGAGGAGAGGGCGGAGCAGGAACATGGGGCGGGCTTTCGATCGGGTCTGTCTGTGCCCTTTCTTTTCGACGGCCCGGCGTCGGCACGAAGCGGTCGTTTCGGACCCGCAGGCGGGTCCGCGCACAAGAACACGGCATTTGTTGGCGCCCGCACGGCCGGTTACAGCTGGGTTTCATCGCGCTGACACAGGCTGTCAGGCAGCCCCCTAGGTCGCAGGTCGGACAGCGGCTGACAAGCGCCCCGCGCGGTCCTACAGTCGCGGCGAGGCCGCCACGCGAACGGCCCTCCAGGGGACACGGCTCATGAAGCCTCAAGACGATGGACCGGCAGCCTTGCCGGCCGGCTCTTTGCCGGATGACTGGCTCGCATTGCAACAGGCCGAACAGCTGGCACTGCAGGCGCGGCGCCGCCACGTGCTCGGCCTGGCCGACGGCGACGCGCACCCGGCGCTGAAGCTGCCCAGCGTCGGCCTCGCGCTGTCCGGCGGCGGCGTGCGCAGCGCGACCTTCGCGCTCGGCCTGCTGCGCGGCCTCTCGCAGAACCACGGCCAGCCGAACCGCGAGCGCGCCGACCCGGCCGACCGCTCGCTGGTGGCCGACGGCCTGCTGGGCCGCGTCGACTACCTGTCCACCGTCTCGGGTGGCGGCTACGCCGGCGCGATGTTCGGCCGCCTCGTCAACGCCTTCGGGCTGCAGCAGGCGCAGGCGCTGCTCGCGCGCAGCGATTCACCGGTGCTGCAATGGCTGCGCCGCAACGGCCGCTACCTGTCGCCGGCCGGCTCGCGCGACATCGGCATCGCGGTCGTCACCTACCTGCGTGCCTGGCTGGCGATCCACACCGAGTTCATGTTCGCCTGCATGCTGCTCGGCCTGCTGGTGATCGCGCCGCACCTGTGGCAGCACAGCACGCAGCAGCTCGACCCGCAGGGCTGGGAGCGGTGGTTCACGCCGTGGTGGCCGGCCGCGCTGGCGCTGTGGGCCGCGACCGCGCCGGGCCTGGTGGCCGGCTACTGGGCCGCGCGCGACACGCACGACCCCGATGCGCGTGCGGTAGGGCCCGGCTGGCGCGACGTGGTGTTCGTCACCGCGATGGCCTTCGCCGCGTGGCTGCTGCTGCGCGAGCTGCGCAGCGGCAGCACGGTGAACCCGATGCGCGATGCGCTCGACTGGGCCACCGCGGCGCTGCTCGCGCTGCTGTCGATCGTGGTCGGCCAGCTGTTCGTGCAGACGCGGCTGGCGCTCGGCCGCGAGCCGCATGCGCTGGCCGTCGCGCGGCTGCGCAACCAGCTGACGCGCTGGCTGAAGGCGGCCACGCTCGTCGTCGCGGCGATCGGCGGGCTCGGCGCGCTCGACCGCGTCAGCTGGTGGGTGCTGGAGGAGCTGCAATCGGGCAACCAGTGGCTGTGGGGCGGCGTCGGCTTCGGCGGCGTCGTGGTGCTGGTGCTGCGCCGGCTCGCGCAGCCGCTGCAGCAGATGGCGGCCGAGGCCGGCGCCCGCGCGCGCGGCTGGCTGCCGCGGCTGATGGACGTCGGCTCGCTGGTCGGCCTGCTCGCGCTGGTGACGGCCTGGCTGGTCGTGCTGCAGTGGTTCGTGTTCGCGCCCGAGACCTTCAGCGCGCTGCGCGAGGTGCCGGCGTGGATGCGCGCCACGCTGGTCGGCGCGCTGTGGCTCGGCTGGATCGTGCTGACCGCCGGCAATGCGCAGATGGCGAACACCTCGTCGCTGCACAGCTTCTACCGCGCGCGGCTGACGCGCGCCTACCTCGCGGTGGGCAACCCGCGGCGCGGCCTGGTGGGTGTGGGCGCGGAAGGCATCGAGGGCGGCCCGGCCAAGGACGTGACCAGCGTGGTCGACGGCGACGACACCGCGCTCGACAGCTACCGCCCCGAGGCCCGCGGCGGCCCGATCCACCTGGTGAACACCTGCCTGAACCAGACGCGCGACGACCAGAGCGGCCTGTACAACGCCGACCGCAAGGGCACCGCGGTGACCGCGACCTGGCGCGGGCTGGAGATCGGCGCGGCGGAGTTCGTCGCGCTGCAGCCGGGCGACGACACCGGCACGCTGGGCCGCTGGATCGCGGTGTCGGGCGCGGCGGCCTCGCCCGGGGCCGGCTCGTACACCTCGCGCGGTCTCGCGCTGCTGGTGTACTTCCTCGGCGTGCGGCTCGGCCACTGGGTGCGCGCGCCGCGCGACTCGGTGCGGCTGCGCTGGCTCAGCCGGCTCGCGTGGCGCTTCGCGCCGAAGCCCCTGATGCTGGCGAGCGAGGCCTCGGCCACCTTCTTCGGTGTCGAGCGGCCCTGGTGGTACCTGTCGGACGGCGGGCACTTCGAGAACAGCGGCATCTACCCGCTGCTCAAGCGCGAGACCGATTTCATGGTGCTCGCCGATGCCAGCTGCGATGCCGACTACGGCTTCGGCGACATCGAGAACCTGGTGCGCAAGGCGCGCATCGACTTCGGCGCCGAGATCGACTTCTACACCCGCGAGGAGGCGCAGCACCTGTTCAGCCTGGCCGGCAGCGACCTGACCGTGCTGTCGCCCGAGCACATGGCCGACAACCACTCGTGCCGCGGCGTGCTGCTGGCGCGCGTGCGCTACCGCGAGCGTGCCGGCCCGCGCGGGCCCTGGCGCCCCGAGGGCACGCTGCTGGTGGTGAAGCCGAACCTGCACGACGCGCTCGATGTCGACCTGCTGGCCTACGCGCGGCAGCACGAGCGCTTTCCGCACGAGTCGACCGGCGACCAGTCGTTCGACGAAGCGCAGTGGGAGAGCTACCACCGCCTCGGCGAGGACTTCGGCCGCGCGCTGCACGACACCTGGCTCGCGCAGCTGCCCGGCTGGCGCAGCCCGGCGCGGCATGGCCTGCGGGTGGCCGCGCGGCTGCGCAGCGCGGCCGACGAGGCGGCGGCGGCCGGCGCGAAGGCCGAGCCGCTGTGGCGGCGCGCCGCGAAGGCCACCGCGATCACGACGACGCTCGGGGTGGGGGCGTCGGGCACGCTGCTGCTGTCGGTGTGGCAGGTGCAGGAGCAGCTGCAGCGCAACCGCACCGACCAGCAGACCGAGGCGCGCCTGCTGTTCACCGAGGTGTCGAAGGCGCTGCAGGATTTCAACGGCCGCTGCCCGAAGGTGGCCGAGCACGTGGTGACGCAGGCCTCGCTGCTGTTCGACCTGCGCGGCAGCCCGGCGATGCGCCCACTGGAGCGCGCCGGCGTCGAGCGGCTGGCCGGCCGCATCGCCGACGAATGCCGCAAGGATGCCGACGCCAGCGAAGACTGCGTGGCCGCGAGCCAGCGCCTGCGCAACGACCTGTGCGCGGTGGTGCAGAAGCCGCCGACCGAGAACACCGCGTTCAGCTACTGGCACCCCGGCACCTCGCCCGCCGAGCAGGCGGTGGCGGCCGGGCGCATCTGGCTGGCGCTGACCGGGCGCGCGTCGCAGCTCGCGAGCGCGGCGCAGGGGGAGCTGCCCGTGCCCCCGCCACCGGTCGCGGCGGCCCCGGTCGACTCACCGCAGAAGGCGAGCCTCGCCGCCTGCCGGCCAGGCGACGAGCGCAGCACGCTCTACATCGAGATCTACGACGAGGCCTCGCGCGAGGCCGCGAGCGCGCTGCGCCAGGCAATCCAGCAGGAGGCCGACGTGCTGGTGCAGGTGGCGCCGATCGACAACGCGGCGCGCAATGCCGAGCTGCGCCAGCAGCGCCGCCCGGTGCCGTGGCCGGTGCCGACCTTCGTGCTGCACGACCCGGCCGGCCGCGAGTGCGCGCTGGCGCTGTCGCGCTTCATCGGCGAGCCGTGGGTCACGCCGCAGCGCATCGACGGCGTGTGGATCCGCGAGCGGCGGCGCTCGGCGGTGCCGCGCCCGGGCGTGATCGAGCTGTGGCTGCCGCCGGTGCTGGTGGCGGGGCAGTCGGCGGAGCCTTGAGGCCTAGGGCTTCGAGGGCAGGCGCAGCAGGCGGCGCAGGCCCCAGGCGAACAAGGCCAGCGCCACCGGCAGCGCGAGCGGGTTGTCGATCGTGTCGGCCAGCCAGCGGCCGTCGGCGCTCGCCATCCACAGCACGCCGCCGTTGAACGCCGCATGCAGCAGCACGCAGGGCCACAGCGAGCGCGTGCGCTGGTACGCGAGCCCGAGCACCAGCCCGGTGCTGAGGCCGACGAAGAACTGGTAGACGTTGAAGTGCGCGAGGCCGAACAGCGCGGCCGAGTGCACGATCGCGGTGGACGGCGGGTAGCGCAGCAGCAGCCCGCGCAGGATCAGGCCGCGGAACAGCATCTCCTCGAGCACCGGCGCCAGCACGCAGGCCGACAGCGTCGCCGCGAACGTGCCGTCGACCGCGTGCGCGAACCACTCCGCCTCCCAGGCCGACAGCGGCAGCAGCGACTGCAGCAGCCAGTCCATCCAGCCGTTCACCGACCACAGCAGCGGCAGCATGGCGAGCAACGGCGCCGCGCTGGCGAGCAGCGTGTGCAGCGGCGGTGCCGGCGCGTCGTGCAGCAGCTGCGCATGCGTGAGCCCGCGCCAGGCGAGCAGCGTCGACACGACGATGCCGGTGGCCAGCACGCGCGTCAGCTCGCCGAGCTGCGCCTCGCTCAGCGCCAGCGTGTCCTGCAGGTCCATCAGCACGCCGCCGAGCAGCATCTCCAGCAGCACGAAGGCCAGCACCGTCAGGATCGCGGCGCCCAGCCCGTAGGGCAGGGTCTCGGGGCTGCGCCCGCTCATTCGCCGAGCACCCGCAGGATCTCGCTGCCGTACGCCTCCAGCTTCTTCGCGCCGACGCCGCTGATGTGGCCCAGCGCTTCCAGCGACGACGGCTGCGCGCGCGCCATCTCGGCGAGCGTCGCGTCGTGGAAGATCACGTAGGCCGGCAGCCCGTGCTCGCGCGCGACCTCGGCGCGCCATGCCTTCAGCGCGGCGAAGCGCAGCAGCCCGTCGTCGTCCAGCGGCACCGGCGGCGGCTTGTCGCGCCCGCCCTTCGCGCTGCCTGTCTTGCCCTTGGTGCTGCCGCGGCGCGCCTTCGGCGTCTCGCTCGCCTCGCGCAGCAGCAGCGTCACCTCGCCGCGCAGCACCTCGCGTGCGCTCGGCGCGAGCTCCAGCGTGTTGTATTCACCCTCGGTGCGCAGGTGGCCGAGCGCGATCAGCTGGCGCAGCACGCCGCGCCACTGCACCTCGCTCAGGTCGGCGCCGATGCCGAAGGTCGACAGCGACTGGTGGCGGTACTGCGTCACCTTGTCGGTGGTCTTGCCGCGCAGCACGTCGATCAGGTGGCCGGCACCGAAGCGCTGGCCGTGGTTCTGGTGGAAGCGGTAGATGCAGCTGAGCGCCTTGCGCGCCGGCTCGGTGGCATCCCAGGTGGCGGGAGGGTGCAGGCAGTTGTCGCAGTTGCCGCAGGGCTGGCTCGCCTCGCCGAAGTAGGCGAGCAGCCGCACGCGGCGGCAGTCGTGCGCCTCGGCGAGTGCCAGCAGCGCGTCGAGCTTGGCGCGCTGGCCGCGCTTGAACTCCTCACCGGCCGGGCTCTCGTCGATCATGCGACGCTGGTTCACCACGTCGGCCAGGCCATAGGCCATCCAGGCGTCGGCCGGCAGCCCGTCGCGGCCGGCGCGGCCGGTCTCCTGGTAGTAGCCCTCGATGTTCTTCGGCAGGTCGAGGTGGGCGACGAAGCGCACGTCGGGCTTGTCGATGCCCATGCCGAACGCAACGGTCGCCACCATCACGACACCGTCCTCGCGCAGGAAGCGGTCCTGGTGGCGCTTGCGCACGTCGGCGTCCATGCCGGCGTGGTACGGCAGCGCGTTGATGCCCTCGGTCTTCAGCCAGTCGGCGGTCTCGTCGACCTTCTTGCGCGACTGGCAGTACACGACGCCGGCATCGCCCTCGTGCTCGTCGGTGACGAAGCGCAGCAGCTGCGCGCGGGCGTTGTCCTTCTCGACGATGCCGTAGCGGATGTTCGGCCGGTCGAAGCTGCTGATGAAGACGCGCGCCTCCTGCAGCTGCAGGCGCTCGATGATGTCGGCGCGGGTCAGGTCGTCGGCGGTGGCCGTGAGCGCGATGCGCGGCACGCCGGGGTAGCGCTCGTGCAGCACGTTCAGCGAGAGGTAGTCCTCGCGGAAATCGTGGCCCCACTGGCTCACGCAATGCGCCTCGTCGATCGCGAACAGGCTCAGCAGCCCGCGCTCGTGCAGCGAATCGAGCTGCGCGAGGAAGCGCGGCGTCGTGATGCGCTCGGGCGCGGCGTACAGCATCACGAGGCGGCCGCTCATCATCTCGCGCTCGATCTTCTGGGTCTCGTCGAGCGTCAGCGTCGAGTTCAGGAACGAGGCGTGCACGCCGGCCTCTTCGAGCGCGCCGACCTGGTCGTGCATCAGCGCGATCAGCGGGCTGACGACCAGGGCCACGCCGCGGCCGGCACGGTGCCGCGCGATCGCCGGCACCTGGTAGCACAGGCTCTTGCCGCCGCCGGTGGGCATCAGCACCAGCGCGTCGCCGTCGGCGTTGACGTGGTCGACGATGGATTCCTGGGCGCCGCGGAATGCGGTGTAGCCGAACACCTCCTGCAGGATCTGCAGCGGTGCGGTGGAGGGTTCGGGGGTCACGGGCGGGGCGGAGGGGGCGGACGAGGCCGCGATGTTACTCGGCGCGCTCCGGGCGGGTTTCTGGCACCCTTGCACCTTCACCAGGAGACTGCCGATGACCGACATCCACACGCCGCGGGCCGACCAGCTGCGGCAGCTGTTGATCCGCAACTTCGAGACCACCCCGCGCACGCACGATGTGCGCGAACCCCTGTACGACTCGATGACCGGGCGGCTGGCCAAGGGCACCTCGGCGCTGAAGCTGGGCGCGAGCATCGACGTGGTGCCACCCGGCAAGCGCAGCTGCCCGTACCACTTCCACTATGCGCAGGAGGAGATGTTCATCGTGCTCGAGGGCGAGGGCACGCTGCGCGTGGCCGGCGAGCACCTGGCGCTGGCGGCCGGCGACGTGGTCTTCATCCCGCCGGGGCCGGCGTACCCGCACCAGATCATCAACACATCCGATGCGCCGCTGAAGTACCTGTCGATCAGCACCAAGGACAGCCCGGAGGTGGTGGAGTACCCCGATTCGGGCAAGTACCTGGCGACGGCGACGCGGGAGGGCGATCCGTACGGCTTCGGGCGGATGCACCGCGCCGATACGGACCTGGAGTACTGGGACGGCGAGCCCTGATCAGCCCTTGCGGACCTGCGCGTCGGTCTTCTGGCGGTGGATCTTGCGGCTCTGGCGGTTCTCGGCGTGCTGGATGTTGCGCTCCTCGGCCGCACCGACGTGGCCGTCGCGGGCGGCCGCCGCTTCCTTGCGGTCGACGTGCGCCTGGCCGCGCTCGAGCTTCGACACTTCGTGGTTCGTCAGCGAGCCGTTCTGCACGCCGGCCTCGACGCGCTTCTGCTGGTTGATGTTGCGCTGCACGTCGGCCTGCATCCGCTCCGACGAGGCCGAGGTCGGGTTGCCCTTCACGCCGTTGTGCTTGGCCGCGGCGATGTCGCTGCTGACCTTGTTCTGCGCGGCGTTCAGGCGCAGCTTCTCGTCGGTGGAGAGCTTGCCGTCCTTCAGGGCCTGGGCCTGCAGGTGGTCGACCCGGCTTTCCTCGCGTTCGAGCTTGCCGGCTTCCTTGGTGCTGAGCTGGCCGCTCTGCAGGCCCTGCTGGATGCGTTCCTGCTGGTTCACGTCGCGCTGGACGCTGCCGGCGGTGCTGGACTGGGCGAAGGCGCCGGCGCTGGCGGCGAGCATCATCGAGCCGATCAGGAGGTTGAGCTTCATGGTGTGGACTCCGGTTCAGGGTGGGTGGGGGTGGAGAGTGGCGCGACCCTGCACCGACAACGGCAGCGTGCGGCCGTCGTTGACCCTGGGCCGTGTGAAGTTTCGTTGCCCGGGCGTGACCAGATGCATCGCTGATAATCGGGCATTCCCCTCGCAGTCCCCCGGATTCCCCCGTTCTACTTTTTCAGGAGCCGCTTTCCATGGCCTCGATCAACAAAGTCATCCTCATCGGCAACCTGGGTCGTGACCCCGAAGTGCGCTACTCCGCCAACGGCGCCGCGATCTGCAACGTGACCCTCGCCACCTCGCGCAACTGGAAGGACAAGACCTCCGGCGAGAAGATGGAAGAAACCGAGTGGCACCGCGTGGTGTTCTACGACCGCCTGGCCGAGATCGCCGGCGAGTACCTGAAGAAGGGCCGCTCGTGCTACGTCGAAGGCCGCCTGAAGACCCGCAAGTGGCAGGACAAGGACGGCGCCGAGAAATACACCACCGAGATCATTGCCGACAACATGCAGCTGCTGGGCGGCCGTGATGGCGGCGGCGAAGAAGGCGGCGGCGGTGGCGGCTACAGCCGCGGCGCCTCGGGCGGTGGCGGTGGTGGTGGCAGCGATCGGCCGGAACGCGCCGAGCGGGCCGAGCGCCCCGCACCGGCCTCGCGCCCGGCGGCCACCAAGCCGGCGGCGAAGTCGTCGACCGGCTTCGACGACATGGACGACGACATTCCGTTCTGAGATTTTCTGGTTCAAGTCAACATCGGACAGCCCGCCAGCCGCCATCCCCGCCGAGAACTGAGCCCGCTCGGAAGGTATGCCCGCGCCGCCTGTCTACATCAGCGACACCAACATCTGGATCGACTTCAGTCACGCCGGCTTGTTGGATGCGCTGTTTACGCTGCCATTCACCTTCGTCAGCACCGATTTCGTCGTGCAGGAGCTCAATGAGCCGGCGCCGCTTGGGCTGATGGAGCGAGGGCTGGTGGTGGAGGCGCTGCCGGGAGAGGTCCTGGCGGAGCTGTTCGCATTGAGGGTCCGGCACGACAACATCTCGCTGGCGGACTTGTCCTGCTTCTGGGTGGCCCGTCAGCAGCAACATCCGTTGCTGACGGGGGATGCGCGGCTGCGCAGCCTGGCTGAGCAAGCTGGACTGCAGGTGCATGGCGCCCTGTGGCTTCTGGATCAGTTGGTGGCGCATGGCGTGACGCCTTGTATGCGAGCCGCAGCCGGCTTGCGGGCCATGCTGGCGCGTGGTGCGCGCCTTCCAGCCTCAGCCTGTGAGGAGCGTCTGGCGGCCTGGAATGGCTGAGCCGGGCTTCGGTCCTGTCGCTGGGCTGTTCAGCGCGGCAGGCCCGTGAAAGCAGGCTCGAGTTCGGCCATGCTGCATTGGAGGAACTCGGCCGCACGCGAGCGGCTGATCAGGTCTTCGGCCAAGGCTCGGTAGACCATCGATTCAAAGCGGCGCGGCTGCTCGGGCAGCAGCGGCTCTGGCTCGGCAGAACGCCAGCCGTTGACGGAGAACTGGATGTTCATGGACTGATAGCCCGGATCCGAGATCAGCCGCAGATCCTTCAGCCGGCGCAGGGCAGCACCCATCGAGATCCCGTAGCGTCGCTTGGCGTTCAGTAGTTCAATGGGTAGAACGCGGTGCCGCAGGTGGGTGCCGAAGTCGGCTTCGACGCGCTGGCGCGGGTAGAGCAGGGCACCGGCAAAGCGGTGGCAGCAGCCTTCCTTCTCTTTTTCGAGCATGTTGTCGGGCAGCATCATTGCCCAATGCCCCAGCTCATGCGCAGCAGTGAAGCGCATGCGCTCCCCAGGTCGTTCGCGATTGAGCGCGATGAGCAAATGGCGCTCGTCATGCGTGGCGGCGCAGGCGCCATCGAAATCGTCGACGTGTTCCAGCAATGCGACCTTGATGCCATGGCCTTCCAGCAGTTCGGTCAGGTGCGCGATGGCGTCCCCTCCGATGGCCCATTGTTCTCGCAGTCGCTCTGCCGCGGCTTCGGCCTCATCGGCACTGGTCACCTCGAACGCGCGGGGCGCTTGCAAGGAGGCTTGCGCCGCGTCGTCCGCGCCGAAGCATTGCTCCAGGCGGATGTAGCGCTCCAGCACATCGCGCGCGCGCTCCTCGATCTGCTGTTGGCGCTTCCTGGGCATGCTTGAGAGCTTGCGGAACTCAAGGGGCGCCAGCTGCACGATGTCGCTTCGGAAGAAGTACTCCGGCTTCACGCCGAATACGCGTGCGAGCTGCAGCAGCCGCGTCGAGTTCGGCAATGCCTGCCCCTTCTCGAACTTGCTCAAGCCCTGTTTGGTGATGTCGCCCATGCGCTGGGCCACTTCGTCCAGACTGAAGCCCCGAAGCAGCCGCGCACGGCGGATTTGATCGTTGATCATGTCTGCCCCGTGGTTGACGAATTCTAGTACTTGGACGATTTCGTCAACTGGCGGATGCGAAGCGAGTGGGCATTGCCGCCCATTCAGCCGATTTGAAGCCTGTGTTCGCCCCCGTGCAATCCGCGCCGGCCACCGGCGCCCAGAATGCGCTCAGCCCACCAACCAGGAGCAAGCATGGCCAAGGTTCTCGTCCTCTACTACAGCAGCTATGGTCACATCGAGACGATGGCCCAGGCGGTCGCCGAAGGTGCGCGCGGCACCGGCGCCACGGTCGACATCAAGCGCGTGCCGGAAATCGTGCCCGAGGCCGTCGCGAAGGCCTCGCACTTCAAGCTCGACCAGGCCGCGCCGATCGCCACCGTCGACGAGCTGCCGAACTACGACGCGATCATCTTCGGCGTGCCGACCCGCTTCGGCAACATGGCCGCGCAGATGAAGAACTTCCTCGACCAGACCGGCCCGCTGTGGTTCGCCGGCAAGCTGATCGGCAAGGTCGGCTCGGTGTTCGCCAGCACGGCGACGCAGCATGGCGGCCAGGAGAGCACCATCCTCAGCACGCACACCGTGCTGCTGCACCAGGGCATGGTGATCGTCGGCCTGCCGTACGCTTGGCAGGGCCAGATGAAGCTCGACGAAGTGACCGGCGGCAGCCCGTACGGTGCCACCACGATCGCCGCCAGCGACGGCTCGCGCCAGCCCTCGGCCAATGAGCTCGAAGGTGCGCGCTTCCAGGGCCGCCACGTCGCCGAGATCGCGGCCAAGCTGGCCCGCTGATCGCACGCGTTCCCCGGCCGGCCACCCTCGGCCGGCCGAATGGCCTCGGCGCCCTGCCGAGGCCTCTGTCAGCGCGTCCGCCGACGATTGCCGCGGCGCTACCCGCCGCACCGCGCGCTGACTATCGACATCCGGTTCACACGCCATCGCGCGCACAGCGCTACCCGACGAGGAGACGCGTCCCTAGACTGCGCTCCGATCGGCCCCAGCCATGCATTCACCTCCTCGCGAAAGGTCCCCGATGTCTTCCTTCATCCGCGTTGCCGCCCTGGCCGCATTCAGCCTTGCACTCGCCGCACCGGCCGCACCGGCGTCCGCCAGCGAAGCCCTGGCCCGCAAGTACGCCTGCACCGCCTGCCACCAGATCGACAGGAAGCTGGTCGGCCCGTCGTTCAAGGACATCGCTGCGAAGTACGCCGATGGCAGCGTCGATGCGAAGCAGTTGGCCGCCCGCATCAAGGCCGGCGGCTCGGGCAAGTGGGGCGCGATCCCGATGCCGGCGCAGGCCCAGGTGCAACCGGCCGATCTGGACGCGCTTGCCGCCTGGATCCTCGCGACGAAATGAAGCCCAAGGACCTGCGATGAAAACCACGCTCGACATCAATGGCACGCCGCGCCCCGTGGAGGTCGACCCCGACACGCCGCTGCTGTGGGTCATCCGCGACGTGCTCGGCATGACCGGCACCAAGTTCGGCTGCGGCATGGCCTTGTGCGGCGCCTGCACCGTGCACCTCGACGGCCAGCCGATCCGCTCGTGCGTGACGCCGGTCGAATCGATCGGCAGCGGCCGCATCACGACGATCGAGGCCATCGGGCAGACCGCCGTGGGCCGCCAGGTGCAGAAGCTCTGGACGATCAAGGAAGTGCCGCAGTGCGGCTACTGCCAGTCCGGCCAGATCATGGCCGCCACCGCGCTGCTGCGCGACAACCCGGCGCCCACCGATGCCGACATCGATGCCGCGATGTCGGGCAACGTCTGCCGCTGTGGCACCTACGTGCGAATCCGCGAGGCGATCAAGCAGGCCGCCCGCGAACTCGCCGCACCGAAAGCCTGACATGCACGATTCGAAATCCGTCGCGGATGATGGCGCCACGCTGTCGCGCCGTTCCTTCCTCGCGTCTGCCTCCGCGGCCGGTGGTGCGCTGGTGCTCTCGTTCCACCTGCCCGACGCGAATGCGGCGGCCGCAAAGCGCGCGGCGCCCGCGGTGTTCGCGCCCAACGCCTATGTGCGCATCGGCGCCGACGACAGCGTGACGATCGTCGTCGCGCTGGTCGAGATGGGGCAGGGCACGTTCACCTCGGTGCCGATGCTGATCGCCGAGGAGCTCGAGGTCGATCTCGCCAAGGTCAAACTGGAACAGGCGCCGCCGGACGAGAAGCGCTACGGCCATCCGCTGTACGGGATCCAGGTGACCGGCGGGTCGGGCTCGATGCCTGGCGCCTGGAAGGTGCTGCGCCAGACCGGCGCCACCGCGAAGGCCATGCTGCGCAGCGCGGCCGCGCAGACCTGGCAGGTGGGCGAAGGCGAGTGTGTTGCAGCGAACGGCGCGATCCGGCACGTGCCCACGGGCCGCCAGCTGCGCTACGGCGCGCTGGCCGCCAAGGCGGCCACGCTGCCGGTGCCGAAGGACGCGCCATTGAAATCGCCGGCCGACTTCCGCCTCGTCGGCCGCCCGGTGCACCGCCTGGACACGCCATCGAAGGTCAACGGCACCGCGCTGTTCGGCATCGACGCGCAGGTGAAAGGCATGAAGTTCGCGGCGGTGGCCAACTGCCCGGTGATCGGAGGCCGCTTCCGATCGATGGACGATCGCAAGGCGAGGGCGGTGAACGGCGTGCGTGCGGTCGTCAGTTCAGAAGCCGCGGTGGCCGTCATCGCCGACCACCAGGGCGCGGCGAAGAAAGGGCTGGCCGCGTTGGAGGTGCAGTGGGACGAAGGCCCGTCGGCCGACTTCTCGAGCAAGCTGTGGGGCGAGCAACTGGCGCAGGCGCTGAAAGGCACCGGCCTGGTCACCACGCGCGAGGGCGATGTCGACAAGGCCATCGCCGCCGGCGCGCAGCGGCTGAGCGCCGTCTACGAGGTGCCTCCGCTCGCGCATGCCGCGATGGAGCCGCTCAACTGCACGGTGCACGTGACCCCCGGCCGCTGCGAGATCTGGGCCGGCACACAGGCGCCCGCCCGCGCGCAGGCGATGGTCGCGCAAGCGCTGGGCCTGAAGCCCGAGCAGGTGACGGTGCACAACTTCCTGCTGGGCGGCGGCTTCGGCCGCAAGCTCGACGTCGACTACATCGTGACGGCCGCGCAACTCGCGAGGAACGTGCGCTACCCGGTGAAGCTCGTCTTCAGCCGCGAAGAAGACATCCAGCACGATGCCTACAAGCCGTACTTCCGCGACGAGATGGCGGCTGCGCTGAACGAACGCGGCGAGCTGGTGGCCTTCAGCCACCGCACCGCCGGCTCGTCGGTGATCGGCCGCTATGCGCCGCAGTGGGTCGCCAACGGGCTCGACGCCGACGCGGTCGACATGGCGGGCTCCTCGTACGACATCCCGAACAAGTACATCGAGTACGTGCGCCATGAGCCGCCGAAGGGCTTGCTGACCGGCAACTGGCGCGGCGTCGGGCCGACGCACCAGGTGTTCGTCGTCGAATCGTTCATCGACGAGCTGGCCGTGCTCGCCAAGGTGGATCCGGTGCGCTTTCGCGAGCGCATGCTGGCGAAGAACCCCAATGCGCTCGCCGCGTTGCGGCTGGCCGCGGCCCAGGCCGGCTGGGGCGAACCCCTGGCGGCGGGTCGAGGCCGCGGCGTCTGCGTGGCCGAGGCCTTCGGCGGGCATGCCGTGCTGGTCACCGACGTCAGCGTCGCGAAGGACGGCAGCCTCAAGATCGACCGCATGGTCTGCGCGGTGAACTGCGGCCTGCCGGTCAACCCCGACGGCGTGCAGGCGCAGGTGCAGGGCGGCCTGCTGTTCGGCCTCACCGCGGTGCTGTACGGCAGCATCACCTTCGAGCGCGGCCGCGTGCTGCAGAGCAACTTCCACGACTACCAGCCGCTGCGCATCAGCGAGGTGCCGCAGGTGCAGGTGCACATCGTGCCGAGCGAGCAGCCGCCGGTGGGCGTCGGCGAGATCGGCACGGTCGTCGTGGCGGCCTCGGTGCTCAATGCGGTGTACGCGGCCACCGGCAAGCGGCTGCGCACGTTCCCGATCGACACCGCGCAGCTGAAGTCGGCGTGAGGCGGGCAAGCGTCAAGGGGCGCTCCAGTCCACCGCCTGCATGAACTGGATCAGCGCCCGCAGCTTGCCCGGCATCTGCCCGCGGTTCGGGTAGTACAGGTAGAAGGACTCGCCGGGGCGCGTGAACTTCTCGAGCACCGGCACCACCTGGCCGGCCTGCAGTGCGGGCCGTGCGAACTGCTCGAAGGCCAACGCGAGCCCGTGGCCCTGGGCCGCGGCGTCCAGCGTGCAGCGCATCTCGCTGAACACCAGGCGGCCGTGCACCTCGATCGTCGCGGCCTTGCTGCCGCTGCCGAAGCGCCACGCGAAGAACTGGCTGCGGTTGCCGATGCGCTGGCGAATGCAGTCGTGCTGCAACAGGTCTTCCGGCTTCGCCGGCTTGCCGCGCGCTTTCAGGTAGGCCGGCGACCCGACGACGAGCAGCCGCTGCAACGGCCCGATCGGCACGCCGATCATGTCCTTCTGCAGCGCGTGCCCCAGGCGGATGCCGGCGTCGAACCCGCCCGTGATGATGTCGCTCAGCCCGTTGTCGACGGTCATCTCCAGCGTGATCTCGGGGAAGCGCTTCATGAACGGCTGCAGGTGCGGCTCGATCAGCGACGCGTAGGCCACGTACGAGGTGTTGATGCGCAGCAGTCCGTGCGGGCCGCTCGACACATCGCCCACCTCCTGCACCGAGCGGCGGATCTGCTCGAGCGCCGGTGCCAGCGTGCCCAGCAGTTGCGCGCCCGCTTCGGTCAGGCCCACGCTGCGCGTCGTGCGGTTGAACAGGCGGATGCCGAGCGAGGCCTCCAGCTGCTTCACGGTGCGCGAGATCGCGGTCGGCGTCACGTCCATCTCGGCGGCCGCGCGCGTGAAGTTCATGTGCCGGGCCACGCTCTCGAATGCGATCAGGCCGGGCAGGCTGATCGGCGGCTTGCTGTCTCTCGCAACCGGCTCCAGGTTCATCGGGATCCCTCCGTGGATGGCGCGCGATTATGAAGTGGGGGTTCAGAGTGCACCCCGGTGGCGTCGATTCTCTTTCGCGAGACTCAAACCTACGCTTCGGTCATCGCAGTTTTCATCACCCCGAATCAACGAGGACCCCACCATGCCCACCGTCAACATCCCCGCCACCCGCCCGGCCAGCCCGTTCGCCTCGATGAAGGGGCACCACGTCGCTGTGCGCGTGCCCGACTTCGAGGTGGCCGTCCGCTGGTACACCGAGAAGCTCGACTTCCGCGTCGTGCACCAATGGCCGTATGCCGACCAGCGGCTCGCCTACCTGGCCCCGGCGACCGACAACGACTTCTTCGTCGAGATCCTCGGCGACGGCCAGCCGCGGCCGATCCCCAAGCCCGTCTACAGCGACCTCGGCGACAGCCTGCGCCTGGCCGGCTTTCACCACTTCTGCCTCAACGTCGCCGACATGGAGAGCACCGTCGCGGAGCTGCGCCGGCGCGAGGTCCACATCGTCACCGAGCCGTTCGAGCTGCCGGTCATCGGCCGCCGGCTGGCCTTCATCGCCGACCCCTTCGGCAACCTGATCGAGCTCGCGCAAGTCGTCTCGTGAGCCGGAGAACGCGATGACCCGAACCCTTCTTCCGCCCAGTTCCGGGCAGCGGCCACGGTAGACTCCCCGCGCAGCACAACGAGCCGCGCGTATCGACGCACGGCCAGCCCTGTTCTCCGGAGGAAGCCCGATGCGCGCGATGAAATGGTTGCTGGTGCCCCYGGTCCTGGTGGGCCTGGTGGTGCTGTATTTCTTCGGCGCGGTGAAATGGAGCTACTCCGACGGCGAGCGCGCCGGCTGGGTGCAGCAGCTGTCGCGCAAGGGCTGGGTCTGCAAGACCTGGGAAGGTGAGCTGGCCCTGGTCTCGCTGCCCGGCAGCACGCCGGAGAAATTCCGCTTCACGATCTGGGACGAGGCCACCGCCGACAAGGTCAACCTCGTGATGGGCAAGCGCGTCGCGCTGCACTACGAGCAGAAGGTCGGCTTGCCGGGCAGCTGCTTCGGCGAGACCCGCTACTACATCACCGGCGTGCGCGTGCAGGACGAGATCTCGCTCGCGCCCGGCGTGATCGTGCCGGTGTCGGCCCAGCCTGCTGCATCGGCCCCACCAGCGGCCGCCTCCAAGCCCTGACGGCTCGGCCCGCTGACCGGGCCGGTGTACCCCAGCGCTGGGTACGAATGAACCCCCTCAAGGTTGATGAAATCACTCGGCCTGTCGTGAAAAATCCCCTTCCGCATCGCTAGACTGCGCGCACCGCAGCGGCAGACCACTGCCGCGCGGGTTGCCAGCGCCCCACTGGGCCGAAGGCGACACAACACCTGACCCGTCATTGGATTGCGCCGGTCGACGACCGGTGTGGGAGGACTGTCTTGGAACTGATCTTGGTAGCGTCGCGGCGTGTCCGCGGCCTGGTGGTGTCATGCGTGGGCGCGCTGGCGCTCTCGACTTTCTCGTTGACAGCGTGGGCGCAGCTGGCAGTCGGCCAGGATGGCCAGCCTGGCTATCAACATCCGATCGCGGTGCCGCCGGGCATTGCCGGCATGGTGCCGACCATCGCGCTGGCGTACGGCGGTGACGGCAACGGGCCGGTGGGCCACGGCTGGTCGCTGACSGGCGTCTCGTCGATCGCGCGCTGCGGCGCGAAYCTCGCGACCGACGGRCGCRTCCGCGGCGTCGACAACACGGCGGCSGACAAGYTGTGCCTCGAYGGCCAGCGGCTGATCCAGACGGGTGCGACGGGCGYGGCGATGGCGTTCCCGCAGACCGACGACAGCGCAGGCGGCAGCGGCCTGCTGCGCGAGTTCCGCACCGAGCGCGATTCGTTCGCGCGCATCCGGGCTTATGGATCGGGCGGCAATGCCCCGGCGTACTTCAAGGTGTGGACCAAGGACGGCCGGATCTACGAGTACGGCAACAACAGCAATGCCTCGGCCGATGCGGCCGTGACGGCGCAAGGCACCGGCGTCATCACCACTTGGCTGGTGAGCCGCGTCAGCGACCTGCGCGGCAACTACATCGACTACCAGTTCCAGCAGCGCGACGGATTGGCGTGGGGCAGCGGCACGGTGGCCGGCACGCCGATCACGGGCCACGACTGGAGCCTGCGCGAGRTSCGCTACACCGGCACGCCGACRCAGGCGCCGGGCAACAAGSTGGTGTTCAGCTACGAAGACCTGCCGGCGCTCGCCMCCACCGGCAAGCCGCAGGCGCGGCGCGAGGCCTACGTGGCSGGCAGCAAGCTCTTGAACGTGCAGCGYCTCACCCAGGTGCAGACCTTCGTGAACGYGRACRSCACGCCGCTSAAGGTGAAGACATTGCGGCTCGCCTACGACAGCGGCCCGGTGACCAACCGCAGCCGCCTGAAGCGGCTCACCGAGTGCATCGGAGCAGCCGAGTCGGCCTGCTTCCCGCCGGAGACCTTCGACTACGCCGCCGATGGCAGCGACGCGTACCAGCGCAACACGGCGTTCGCGGCGAGCACCCTGGCGACCCTGACGATGCAGAGCACGGTGGTGCTGCGCGACAACCTGCGTTTCTCGAACTACGGCGTCATCACCGCCGATTTCGACGGCGATGGCAGGACCGACATCATCCGCTGGTCGGACAACCCGGCCGAGAACCAGCTCTACCTCAGCAATGGCGACGGCACGTTCAGCCAGGTGAGCGGCTTCAACATCACCGGCAGCGACCAGAAGCTCTTCGACAGCAGCGGTTGTTACAGCACGCGCGTGGCCGATTTCAACGGCGACGGGCTGCCGGACCTGTTGCGATACACCGGCACCAACTCGACGAACCTGGTGAGCAACTCCGCGTGTGCCGGCACCAGCGATCTCTACCTTAACAACGGCAATGGCAGCTTCACGCGCAAGGCCATCACCGGCGTGGCACTGGCCGAGACGGTCAGCCGCGACAACCTGAAGTTCCTGCACGGCGAGGCGCAGGTCGGGTGGCTCGGCTGGACCTCCGGTGCCACCTTCTACCTGCTGGACTTGGACAACGACGGCCTGCTGGATGTGGTCACCTCGACACTGGACTTCCAGCCCACCGTGTTCGGGCCCCCGACGGATCCGTGTGTGGACAAGACCTGCACGCGCGTCTTCAAGGGCGATGGCCAGGGCGGGTTCCTCGAACAGCTCACCAACGCGACGCACTGGAACTTCTATGCGACGCCGGAAGGTCCGTACTCGCTGGGCCAGCCCGGGCACATCGCCGACCTGGACAACGACGGCATGCCCGACCTCGTCGAGGCTGGGACGATCGGCTCCGACAGCGAGATGGTGTCGTCGCAGCGTGCCTGGCGCTCGCGCGGCGACTTCTCGTTCGACCCGATGCCGGTGAGTTATGTGAGTTGCCAGCAGACGCTGGACATCAATGGCGACGGCCGCCCCGACTGCCTGGACAAATTCGGCTCGACGCTGAATGCCTCGAATGGCGCGAGGGGTCTGTTCCGGGTGTCCAACTACCAAACGCCCGGCCTCTGGGCGCAGATCTGGACCGGCACCGGCGCCAACTTCATCCCGTCCGCCGGCTTCGTGATCGGTGACGTGAACCGCGACGGCCGCGACGACATCCTCAGCTGGAAGGACGATCCGACGAAGAACGCGCTGTACCTGAGCAATGGCGACGGCACCTACAGTGCATCGACCACGTTCAACCTGGTCACCGCCAACGACCAGCTGCAGAAGAGCGACAACTCGGCCGCCTTCGTGACCGGCGACTTCACCGGCCGTGGGGACGTGGAGATCCTGCGCCTGAAGGCCTCTGCATCGCCGGGTGACGGCAGCAGCAACCAGCTGTACGTGAGGACCGGCTCGTCGCTGCCGCCGGACCTGCTGGTCGGCGCGACCTCGCCACAAGGCCTGAAGACCACGCTGACCTGGGTGTCGATGGCCAACCCGACCAGCGGCGCACTCGGAAACCGCTACGTCAACGACCGGGGAGGCCCGAACGCGGCCGCGTACCCGCTGTTCGACGTGACGAACGCGAGCTATGTCATCGCCGGCAGCGAGCGCGACAGCGGTGTCGGCAGCGGCAAGCTGCGTGACGAGTTCCGCTACAGCGGCGCCAAGGGCGCGCACGACGGGCGAGGCGCGCGCAGCTTCCGCGAAGTGCGCAGCCAGCGGCAGGTGCCCGATGGCAGCACCCTCTCGCAATCCAGTGAGGTGCTGCACGTGCACCCCTACATCGGCTCGCCTGCACGCGTGCGGACCTGGCGTGGGGCGCTGGATGCGAGCTCGCCGGTGTTGCTGAGCGATGCGACGAACATCTACTGCGAGAAGTCCGCGACGCCGAGCGCCGAGGCGGCTGCGACCGTCTGGGCGCCTTGTCCGGTGCCGGCCAGCGTCAGGCTGCAGCGGCCCTATCCCTACAAGAGCATCAAGGCGGCGAAGGAACTGAATGGCGACACGATGCCCGTCACGACGGTGACGAGCTCGTTCAACGAGACCGGGGATCCGAAGGTGGTGACGACGACCATCAGCGGCAGTGCGGCCGGCGGTGTGGCGCAAGTCATCAGCGAGACGGCGACCCACTTCTACCGCGATGACGACATCGGCGATGACCGCTGGTTCCTGGGCCGCGTGGAAAGCGCCGCGCAGCTGCGCACGGCGCCGAACAACCTGGCGAGCGTCGGCGCGAGCGCCGGCACCGCGCCGGGGGCGACCGCCACGCGCGGTACGGCACCGGCGGCCACGCTGAGTGCGCCGTCCTTCCCGACCACACAGGTCGGGCAGACGAGCAGCGGCACCGCGACACTGAGCAACACCGGCGGCACGCCGATCGGCGTGACGGTGCCAACGGCGGCGGCGGTGTCGGGCAGCGAGTTCGGCTTTGCGGGGACGACCTGCGGTGCGAGCTTGCCAGCCAATGCGTCGTGCACGGTGAGCGTGAGCTTCTCGCCGACCGCGGCGGGTGCGCGCAGCGGCGGCTTGAACATCAACACCGAGCTGGGCGTGAAGAGCGTGGCGCTCTCGGGTACGGGCCAGGCACCTTCGGGCAGCCTGTCTGCACTGGCGTTTGGTGACGTTGCCGTCGGCGGCGCGCCGACGCTGGACTCGACGCTGGCGAACACCGGTATCGGCCCGCTGAGCGTCGCGGTGCCGACGGCAGCCTCGGTCAGCGGCACCGACTTCGGCTTCGTCTCGACGACCTGTGGCAGCTCGTTGCCGGTGGGCGGCGCATGCGTGGTGACGGTGCGCTTTCAACCGACGGCCAACGCCCTGCGCAACGGCGGCCTGAGCATCAGCACAGGCGCGGGGACTGTGTCCGCAGCACTCAGCGGCACGGGCCTGCAATCGGTGATCGCGGTGACCGGCAACGGTGCCGCCAGCCTGTCGGCGCAGAAGGGCGGCGCGGCGGGAAGCGGCACGGTCACCTTCACGAACAGCGGCAACCAGGCGGCGACGCTCACGATGTCGGGTCTGAGTGCGCCGTACTCGGTGAGCACGGCCAGTTGCGTGGCGCCTGCGGGCGGCAGCTGTGCCGTGACGGTGTCGATGACGACGGCCGGTGCGATCGGTGCGCAAGGCGGCCAGACCTTGACGGCCACCGGCGGCACGACCGGTGCGGTGTCGGCCTCGGTGGCTGGCACGTTGTACGGCTCGGCGATCTCGGTCACCGGCAACGGCGCAGGTGCGTTGAGCGCCACGAAGGGTGGCGGCGCAGCCTCCGGCACGGTGAGCTTCACCAACAGCGGCAACCAGGCGGTGACGCTTTCGATGTCGGGCCTCAGCGGCGTGTACAGCATGGCACCGGGCAGCTGCACGGTCGACGCGGGCGGCACTTGCGTGGTGACGGTGTCGATGAGCACGGGCGGCAACATCGGCGCGCAAGGTGCGCAGACGCTGGTGGCGACTGGCGGAACCTTGGGTGCAGCATCGGCCCCGGTCTCGGGCACGTTGACAGGCTCGGTTGCGACGCTTGTCGGCGGCAACCTGAGCTATGGCACGGTGAACCAGAACTCGGCGGTGCCGCAGAACGTGATCGCGTGGCGC
>NZ_JBFUGW010000066.1:0-25851 GCF_056402735.1 Rhizobacter sp. P3_C12 | reverse complement strand
CAAGGCGAAGGCGGCATTGGCCCACAAGCTGACGCCGATCGTCTGCGTCGGCGAGACGCTGGCCGAGCGCGAGGCCGGGCAGACCGATGCGGTGGTCAAGCGCCAGTTGTCGGCGGTGATCCACACGCTCGCGCACTGCATCTCGCAGGTCGTCGTGGCCTACGAGCCGGTGTGGGCGATCGGCACCGGCAAGACGGCGTCGCCCGAGCAGGCGCAGGCGGTGCATGCGCTGCTGCGCGCGCAGTTGCACGCGGCGACGCAGAAATCCGATGAGATGTTGTTGTTGTACGGCGGGAGTGTGAAAGCCGACAACGCCGCCAGCCTGTTTGCCCAAGTCGACATCGACGGCGGGCTGATCGGCGGGGCGTCCCTGAAGGCCGCGGATTTCGCGGCCATATGCAAAGCCGCGGCCTGACCCGCGGACCCTGATTTTTCTGGAGCAAGAACAATGCAAGTGCTGTTGAATTTCGTCGTCGTCATCCAGATGCTGGCAGCCCTGGTCATGATCGGCCTGGTGCTGGTGCAGCACGGCAAGGGGGCCGACATGGGCGCCTCGTTCGGCAGCGGCTCGTCGGGCAGCCTGTTCGGCGCGACCGGCAGCGCGAACTTCCTGTCGCGCTCGACGGCGGTGTGCGCGGCGGTCTTCTTCGTCTGCACGCTGACGCTCGCGTACTTCTCGCACGAGCGCGCGAGCCTGGCGCCGGCGTCGGGCTCGACCATCCTGGATCGTGCGCCCGGCATCGCTGCAAGCGCTCCTGCCGGTGGTGCGTCGGGCGCTGCCGCGATCCCGGCCGATGCCGCTTCGGCCGTGCTCGCTCCCGCGGCGCCGGTGCAGGCTGCTTCGGGTGCCGGTGCGATCCCGACCAAGTGATCCGCCGTGTAAAGACCTGCCCGGGTACCCGACTGTCGTGCTGCACTGCGGTGCACAGCGCGTAAACCCGAGGTCTTTGAGGTTAGAATTTACGGCTGTTCGGTAAGCCAGTCCTCATGCCAACCGAACAGCAATTTTTGAGTGCAGCCGTCGTGGTGAAATTGGTAGACACGCTATCTTGAGGGGGTAGTGGCGAAAGCTGTGCGAGTTCGAGTCTCGCCGACGGCACCAGATCTTTGAACGAGGCACTTACCCAGTGCCTTGTTTGTTTCAAGACCGCTCAAACCACACCATGAACCTCGCTCCCTACCTGCCCGTCATCCTGTTCATCCTGGTCGGCGTAGGGGTAGGCGTAGCGCCTCAGGTGCTCGGTTTCCTGCTGGGTCCGCACAAGCCGGACTCCGCGAAGAATTCCCCCTACGAATGCGGCTTCGAGGCCTTCGAGGACGCGCGCATGAAGTTCGACGTGCGCTACTACCTCGTCGCGATCCTCTTCATCCTGTTCGACCTGGAAATCGCGTTTCTCTTCCCGTGGGCGGTGTCGCTCAAGGAGATCGGCCCCGCGGGCTTCTGGTCGATGATGGTTTTCCTCGGCATCCTCGTCGTCGGCTTCGCCTACGAATGGAAAAAAGGCGCCCTGGACTGGGAGTAATCAGATGAGCATTGATGGCGTTCTGAAAGAAGGCTTCGTCACGACCAGCGTCGACACGCTGATCAACTGGTCGAAGACCGGATCCCTGTGGCCGATGACCTTCGGCCTCGCGTGTTGCGCGGTCGAGATGATGCATGCGGGTGCGGCCCGCTACGACATCGACCGCTTCGGCATGCTGTTCCGCCCCAGCCCGCGCCAGAGCGACCTGATGATCGTCGCCGGCACGCTGTGCAACAAGATGGCGCCGGCGCTGCGCAAGGTCTACGACCAGATGGCCGAGCCGCGCTGGGTGCTGTCGATGGGCTCGTGCGCCAACGGCGGCGGCTACTACCACTACAGCTACTCGGTGGTGCGCGGCTGCGACCGCATCGTGCCGGTCGACGTCTACGTGCCCGGCTGCCCGCCGACGGCCGAGGCGCTGCTGTACGGCGTGCTGCAGCTGCAGACCAAGATCCGCCGCGAAAACACCATCGCCCGCTGAAAGCCTGCATGAGCAAACTCGATACCCTGCAGGCTGCGCTCGAAGCGGCCTTTGCCGGCAAGATCAAGCGCCTGGTGCGCGACCGCGGTGAACTCACGCTGACCGTCACCGCCGAGCACTACGCCGCGGTGGCGCTCGCGCTGCGCGACGACCCCACGCTGCGCTTCGAGCAGCTGGTCGACCTGTGCGGCCTCGACTATTCGTCGTACAAGGACCAGCCGAACGAAGGCCTGCGCTACTGCGTGGCCTCGCACCTGCTGTCGATCACGCACAACTGGCGGCTGCGCCTGAAGGTGTTCGCACCCGATGACGACCTGCCGATGGTGGCGTCGGTCAACGAGATCTGGAACTCGGCCAACTGGTTCGAGCGCGAGGCCTTCGACCTGTACGGCATCCTGTTCGACGGCCACGTCGACCTGCGCCGCATCCTGACCGACTACGGCTTCATCGGCCACCCGTTCCGCAAGGATTTCCCGACCTCCGGGCACGTCGAGATGCGCTACGACCCCGAGCAGAAGCGGGTGATCTACCAGCCGGTGACGATCGAGCCGCGCGAGATCACGCCGCGCATCATTCGCGAAGACAACTACGGTGGCCTGCATTAGAGGCTCGCGCCTCGAGGCAACGACATGGCAGAGATCAAGAACTACACGCTGAACTTCGGCCCGCAGCACCCGGCCGCGCACGGTGTGCTGCGCCTCGTGCTGGAGCTCGACGGCGAGGTCATCCAGCGCGCCGATCCGCACATCGGCCTGCTGCACCGCGCGACCGAGAAGCTCGCCGAAAGCAAGACCTACATCCAGTCGCTGCCCTACATGGACCGCCTCGACTACGTGTCGATGATGGCCAACGAGCATGCGTACTGCCTGGCCATCGAGCGCCTGATGGGCGTCGACGTGCCGCTGCGCGCGCAGTACATCCGCGTGATGTTCTCCGAGCTGACCCGCATCCTGAACCACCTGCTGTGGCTGGGTGCGCACGGGCTCGACTGCGGCGCGATGAACATCCTCATCTACTGCTTCCGCGAGCGCGAGGACATCTTCGACATGTACGAGGCGGTGTCGGGTGCGCGCATGCACGCGGCCTACTTCCGCCCGGGCGGCGTCTACCGCGACCTGCCCGACACGATGCCGCAGTACAAGGCCTCGAAGGTCCGCAATGCCAAGGCCATCGCACGGCTGAACCAGAACCGCCAGGGCTCGCTGCTCGACTTCATCGAGGATTTCAGCAAGCGCTTCCCGAAGAACGTCGACGACTACGAGACGCTGCTCACCGACAACCGCATCTGGAAGCAGCGCACCGTCGGCATCGGCGTCGTGAGCCCCGAGCGTGCGCTGAACCTGGGCTTCAGCGGCGCGATGCTGCGCGGCTCGGGCATCGCCTGGGACCTGCGCAAGAAGCAGCCCTACGACGTCTACGACAAGATGGACTTCGACGTGCCGGTCGGCGTCAACGGCGACACCTACGACCGCTACCTGGTGCGCGTCGAGGAGATGCGCCAGGCCAACCGCATCGTGCAGCAGTGCGTGGACTGGCTGCGCGCAGACTCGGCGAAAGGCGCCGGCCCGGTGATCACCGCGAACCACAAGGTCGCGCCGCCCGGGCGCGTGGACATGAAGTCCAGCATGGAAGAGCTGATCCACCACTTCAAGCTCTTCACCGAAGGCTTCCACGTGCCCGAGGGCGAGGCCTACGCGGCGGTGGAGCACCCGAAGGGCGAGTTCGGCATCTACATCGTCAGTGACGGCGCGAACAAGCCGTACCGCCTGAAGATCCGCGCCCCCGGCTTCGCGCACCTGGCCGCGCTCGACGAGATGGCCCGCGGCCACATGATCGCCGACGCCGTTGCCGTGATCGGCACCATGGACATCGTGTTTGGAGAGATCGACCGATGATTTCGGAATCGACCCGCGTCCGCTTCGACCGCGAAGTGGCCAAGTACCCCGCCGACCAGAAGCAGTCCGCCGTGATGGCCTGCCTGGCCATCGTGCAGCAGGAGCAGGGCTTCGTCTCGGCCGACAGCGAGAAGCTGATCGCCGAGTACCTCGGCATGCCGCCGATCGCGGTGCACGAGGTGACGACCTTCTACAACATGTACAACCAGCAGCCGCGGGGCAAGTTCAAGCTCAACGTCTGCACCAACCTGCCGTGCCAGCTGCGCAGCGGCCAGACCGCGCTCGAGCACCTGTGCGGCCGGCTCGGCGTCGAAGAGGGCGGCACCACCGCCGACGGCCTCTTCACCGTGCAGAAGAGCGAATGCCTGGGCGCCTGCGCCGATGCGCCGGTGATGCTGGTCAACGACCGCCAGATGTGCAGCTTCATGAGCGAACAGCGCCTCGACGAGCTCGTCGACACGCTGCGCGCCGCGAAATGACGGGAAACGGGAACCGAACCATGTCGCAATCCCTGTTGGACCTCTCGAAGTTCCAGTCCACCGGCGCCGAGACCTGCTTTCACGGCCGCCACATCGGCGCGCAGATCTATGCCGACCTGAACGGCAGCAACTGGTCGCTGAAGGACTACGTCGCGCGCGGCGGCTACCAGGCGCTGCGCAAGATCCTGACCGGTGAGTTTCAAGGCGCCACCGGCGAGCCGATGACGCCCGAGCAGGTCATCGCCGAAGTGAAGACCTCCGGCCTGCGCGGCCGCGGCGGCGCAGGCTTCCCGACCGGCCTGAAGTGGAGCTTCATGCCGCGCCAGTTCCCGGGGCAGAAGTACCTCGTCTGCAATTCCGACGAAGGCGAGCCGGGCACCTGCAAGGACCGCGACATCCTGATGTTCAACCCGCACATCGTCATCGAAGGCATGGCGATCGCGGCGTTCGCGATGGGCATCAGCGTCGGCTACAACTACATCCACGGCGAGATCTTCGAGGTCTATGACCGCTTCGAAGCCGCCCTGGAAGAAGCCCGTGCGGCCGGATTCCTCGGCGACAGGATCCTCGGTTCGAACTTCAGCTTCCAGCTGCACGGCGCGCACGGTTTCGGCGCCTACATCTGCGGCGAAGAGACCGCGCTGCTCGAATCGCTCGAAGGCAAGAAGGGCCAGCCGCGCTTCAAGCCGCCGTTCCCGGCCAGCTACGGCCTGTACGGCAAGCCGACCACGATCAACAACACCGAGACCTTCGCCGCGGTGCCGTGGATCATCCGCAACGGCGGCCAGCCCTACCTCGAGATCGGCAAGCCGAACAACGGCGGCACCAAGATCTTCTCGGTGGTCGGCGACGTCGAGCGCCCCGGCAACTTCGAGGTGCCGCTGGGCACGCCGTTCTCGAAGCTGCTCGAGCTCGCCGGTGGCGTGCGCAAGGGCCGCACGCTGAAGGCGGTGATCCCCGGCGGTTCGTCGGCGCCGGTGCTGCCGGCCTCGATCATGATGGACACGACGATGGACTACGACGCCATCGCGAAGGCCGGCTCGATGCTCGGCTCGGGCGCCGTCATCGTGATGGACGATTCCCGCTGCATGGTCAAGAGCCTGCTGCGCCTGTCGTACTTCTACATGCACGAGAGCTGCGGCCAGTGCACGCCGTGCCGCGAAGGCACCGGCTGGCTGTTCCGCATGGTCGACCGCATCGAGCACGGGCAGGGCCGCATGGAAGACATCGAGCTGCTGAACTCGGTGGCCGACAACATCCAGGGCCGCACCATCTGCGCGCTCGGCGACGCCGCCGCGATGCCGGTGCGCGCGATGATCAAGCACTTCCGTGATGAGTTCATCCATCACATCGAGCACAAGACCTGCGCGGTCGCGGTCCACGCCTGAGACCCGTCCCGGGGCAACACGACATGATTGAAATCGAACTCGACGGCCAGAAGGTCCAGGTCACCGAAGGCAGCATGGTGATGCATGCGGCCGACAAGGCGGGCACCTACATCCCGCACTTCTGCTATCACAAGAAGCTGTCCATCGCGGCCAACTGCCGCATGTGCCTGGTCGACGTCGAGAAGGCACCGAAGCCGATGCCCGCCTGCGCCACGCCGGTGACGCAGGGCATGATCGTGCGCACCAAGAGCGACAAGGCGCTGAAGGCCCAGCAGGGCGTGATGGAGTTCCTGCTGATCAACCACCCGCTCGATTGCCCGATCTGCGACCAGGGCGGCGAGTGCCAGCTGCAGGACCTGGCCGTCGGCTACGGTGGGTCGTCGTCGCGCTACACCGAAGAGAAGCGCGTCGTCTTCCACAAGGATGTCGGCCCGCTGATCTCGATGGAAGAGATGAGCCGCTGCATCCACTGCACGCGCTGCGTGCGCTTCGGCCAGGAAGTGTCGGGCGTGATGGAGCTCGGCATGATCCACCGCGGCGAGCACTCCGAGATCACCACCGTCGCCGGCGATACCATCGACAGCGAGCTGTCGGGCAACATGATCGACATCTGCCCGGTCGGCGCGCTGACCAGCAAGCCGTTCCGCTACAGCGCCCGCACCTGGGAGCTGTCGCGCCGCAAGAGCGTGAGCCCGCACGACGGCACCGGCGCCAACCTGATCGTCCAGGTCAAGAACAACAAGGTGATGCGCGTCGTGCCGCTCGAGAACGACGACGTCAACGAATGCTGGCTGGCCGATCGCGACCGCTTCTCGTACGAAGCCGTCAACAGCGACCAGCGCCTGACCGCGCCGATGATCAAGCAGGGCGGCGAGTGGAAGACCGTCGACTGGACCACCGCGCTCGAGTACGTGGCCAAGGGCCTGTCGCAGATCAAGGCCGACCACGGTGCGAAGAGCATCGGCGCGGTCGGCTCGGCGCACGCCACCGTCGAAGAGTTGCACCTGCTCGCGAAGCTGGTGCGCGGCCTGGGCAGCGAGAACATCGACTTMCGCACCCGGCATGCCGATTTCCGCCCGACCGAAGGCGTCCAGTGGCTGGGCACGACCGTCGCGTCGCTGTCGACGCTGCAGCGCGTGCTGGTCGTCGGCTCGTTCCTGCGCAAGGATCACCCGCTGTTCGCGCAGCGCATCCGCCAGGCCGCCCGCAAGGGCGCCAAGGTGCACAGCCTGAACGCGCTGGCCGATGACTGGCTGATGCCGATGGCGAGCCAGCAGGCGGTGGCGCCGAGCGGCTGGGTGGCGGCGCTGGCCGGCATCGCGGCTGCCGTGGGCGCGGCCAAGGGCGTCGCGGCACCGGTGCAAGTGACTGCTGACGACGCGGCGAATGCCGTGGCCGCCTCGCTGCTGAGCGGCGAGCGCAAGGCCGTGCTGCTGGGCAATGCCGCCGCGCAACACCCGCAGGCCGCCGAGCTGCTGTCGCTCGCGAACTGGATCGGCGCGCAGACCGGCGCGAGCGTCGGCTATCTCACAGAGGCCGCCAACACCGTCGGTGCGCAGCTCGTCAACGCGCTGCCGGGCAACGGCGGGCTGAACGCCGGCGAGATGCTCGGCGGTTCGCTGCGCGCCTGCCTGCTGCTGAACGTCGAGCCCGAGTTCGACGTCGCCAACCCGCTGGCCGCGAAGACCGCGCTGCAGTCCGCCGACATGGTGGTGGCGCTGACCTCGTTCAAGGATGCCGCGCTCGACGTGGCCGATGTGCTGCTGCCGATCGCGCCGTTCACCGAGACCTCGGGCACCTTCGTCAATGCCGAAGGCCGCGTGCAGGGCTTCCACGGCGTCGTGAAGCCGCTCGGCGACACCCGCCCCGCGTGGAAGGTGCTGCGCGTGCTGGGCAACGTGCTGGGCCTGAAGGGCTTCGACCAGGAAACTTCCGACGAGGTGCGGGCCGAGGCGCTGGGCGACGTGAGCACGATCGCCGCGAGGCTGACGAATGTTGGCGTGCAGGCGAGTTCGCAGCCGGTCAAGCTGTCGGCCCCGGCCGGTGGCCTGGAGCGCATCGCCGACGTGCCGATCTACGCGGCCGACAGCCTGGTGCGCCGCGCCACGTCGCTGCAGCTGACGGCAGACGCCCGCCCGCCGGTCGCGTCGCTGGGCAGTGCGCAGTGGTCGCAGCTCGGCCTGAAGGAGGGCGACACCGTGCGCGTCTCGCAGGGCGGGGCGGCGATCACGCTGCCGGCGCGCCTGGATGCGAGCCTGGCCGCCAACACCGTCCGCGTTCCCGCCGGCCATGCGCTGACCGCCGCGCTCGGCGCGATGTTCGGCCCGCTGTCGATCGAGAAGGCCTGAGCCCCCCACACCATGATCGATACCTTCAACCTCTACGGCACCCAGTACCTGGGCGCGGCCTGGCCGGTGGTCTGGACGCTGATCAAGATCATCGTCGTGATCCTGCCGCTGCTCGGCTGCGTCGCCTACCTGACGCTGTGGGAGCGCAAGGCCATCGGCTGGACGCAGATCCGCCCGGGCCCGAACCGCGTCGGCCCGTGGGGCCTGCTGACGCCGATCGCCGATGCGGTCAAGCTGATCTTCAAGGAGATCATCCTGCCGACCGCGGCGAACCGCCCGCTGTTCCTGATCGGCCCGGTGCTGACGATCATGCCGGCGCTGGCCGCGTGGGCCGTCATCCCGTTCGGCCCCGACGTGGCGCTCGCCAACATCAACGCCGGCCTGCTGTTCCTGATGGCGATCACCTCGATGGAGGTCTACGGCGTGATCATCGCCGGCTGGGCGTCGAACTCGAAGTACGCCTTCCTCGGCGCGCTGCGCGCCTCGGCGCAGATGGTCAGCTACGAGATCGCGATGGGCTTCGCGCTGGTCGTCGTGCTGATGGTGAGCGGCAGCCTCAACATGACCGACATCGTGCTCGGCCAGGGCAAGGGCTTCGGCGCGAGCCACGGCTTCACGGTCTTCTCGTGGAACTGGCTGCCGCTGCTGCCGATCTTCGTCGTCTATTTCATCTCGGGCCTGGCGGAGACCAACCGCCACCCGTTCGACGTCGTCGAAGGCGAATCGGAGATCGTGGCCGGCCACATGGTCGAGTACTCGGGCATGTCGTTCGCGATGTTCTTCCTCGCCGAATACGCCAACATGATCCTGGTGTCGATCCTGTGCGTGACGATGTTCCTCGGCGGCTGGCTGTCGCCGCTCGACTTCGCGCCGTTCACCTGGATCCCGGGCTGGATCTGGCTGGGTCTCAAGACCTTCGTCGTCGTCACCATGTTCCTGTGGGTGCGCGCCACCTTCCCGCGCTACCGCTATGACCAGATCATGCGACTGGGCTGGAAGATATTCATCCCCGTCACGCTGGTGTGGCTGGTGGTCGTCGGGCTGTGGCTGCAGTCTCCCCTGAGTCTCTGGAAGTAAGGAGAGAAGACCATGTCTGCAGTGGCTTCCATCAAGGATCTGTTCTCGAGCTTCATGCTCACCGAGCTGTTCAAGGGCCTGGCCCTGACCGGCCGGCACTTCCTGTCGCCGCACATCACGGTGCAGTTCCCCGAGGAGAAGACGCCGGCCTCGCCGCGCTTCCGCGGGCTGCACGCGCTGCGCCGCTACGACAACGGCGAAGAGCGCTGCATCGCCTGCAAGCTGTGCGAAGCGGTGTGCCCGGCGATGGCGATCACGATCGAGTCCGAGGTGCGCGACGACGGCTCGCGCCGCACGACGCGCTACGACATCGACCTGACCAAGTGCATCTTCTGCGGCTTCTGCGAAGAGAGCTGCCCGGTCGACTCGATCGTCGAGACACACATCTTCGAATACCACGGCGAGAAGCGCGGCGACCTGTACTTCACGAAGGACATGCTGCTGGCCGTCGGTGACCGTTATGAAGCCGAGATCGCCGCCAACAAGGAGGCAGACGCCCGCTATCGCTGACCGTCCCGCGAGGACGGTCGGCACGGTGCTCGACAAGAATATGGACATTCCGACCGCGCTCTTCTACATCTTCTCGGCCGTGCTGCTGGGAGCTTCGTTCCGCGTCATCACCGCGCGCAGCCCGGTGCATGCCGCGCTGTTCCTGGTGCTCGCGTTCTTCTCGGCCTCCTGCGTCTGGATGCTGCTGCACGCCGAGTTCCTCGCGATCTCGCTGGTGCTCGTCTACGTCGGCGCCGTGATGGTGCTGTTCCTGTTCGTCGTGATGATGCTCGACATCAACGTCGACTCGCTGCGCCAGGGCTTCTGGACGCACTTCCCCGTCGCGGCGCTGGTCGGCGTGATCATCGTGCTGGAAATGGCCGCGGTGCTGATCCCCGGCTTCGACGTGCGCACCGCGCCGGCGGCCGACCCGGTCGCCCTGCAGCTGGGCAACACCAAGCTGCTGGGCATCCAGATCTACACGCACTACCTGTACCCGCTGCAGATCGCGGCCGTGCTGCTGCTGGTCGCGATCGTCGCGGCGATCGCGCTGACGCTGCGCCAGCGCAAGGATTCGAAGGCGATGGATGCGTCGCAACAGGTCCGCGCGAAGAAGGCCGACCGCGTGCGCATCGTCAAGATGGCCGCCGAGGTCGAAGCGCCGCCCGCACCGCCTGCTGCGCCCACCGCTGGAGAGGTCAAGCCATGAACGCATTCGCCCTCGGCCCGGTCACGCTGGGCCACTACCTGACGCTGGGCGCGATCCTGTTCGCGCTGTCGGTGATCGGCATCTTCCTGAATCGCAAGAACCTGATCGTGCTGCTGATGGCCATCGAGCTGATGCTGCTGGCGGTCAACCTGAACTTCGTCGCGTTCTCGCACTTCCTGGGCGACATGGCGGGGCAGGTGTTCGTGTTCTTCATCCTGACCGTCGCGGCCGCCGAATCGGCGATCGGCCTGGCGATCCTGGTCGTGCTGTTCCGCAACCGCGCCACGATCAACGTCGACGAGCTCGACTCCCTGAAGGGCTGAGCACCACATGTCCGCAACACTCTCCCAGAACATGCTGCTCGCGGTGCCGCTGGCGCCGCTGGTCGGCGCCGTGGTCGCCGGGCTCTTCGGCAAGCAGGTGGGCCGCCGCGGCGCGCACACCGTGACCATCCTTGGCGTGCTGATCGCCTTCATCATCTCGGCGATGACGCTGAAGGCGGTGGCCGTCGACGGCGCGCGCTTCAACGCCACCATCTACGAGTGGATGACGCTCGGCTCGCTGAAGATGGAGATCGGCTTCCTGGTCGACGGCCTGACCGCGATGATGATGTGCGTCGTGACCTTCGTGTCGCTGATGGTGCACATCTACACCATCGGCTACATGGAAGAAGACCCGGGCTACCAGCGCTTCTTCTCGTACATCTCGCTGTTCACCTTCTCGATGCTGATGCTCGTGATGAGCAACAACATGCTGCAGCTGTTCTTCGGCTGGGAGGCGGTGGGCCTGGTGTCGTACCTGCTGATCGGCTTCTGGTTCACGCGGCCGACGGCGGTGTTCGCGAACATGAAGGCCTTCCTGGTGAACCGGGTCGGCGACTTCGGCTTCATCCTCGGCATCGGCCTGCTGCTGGCCTTCGGCAACACGCTGAACTACAGCGAGATCTTCGCGAAGGCGCCCGAGCTGGCCAAGGCCGTGTTCCCCGGCACCGAGTGGATGCTGCTGACGGTGGCCTGCATCTGCCTGTTCATCGGTGCGATGGGCAAGAGCGCGCAGGTGCCGCTGCACGTGTGGCTGCCCGACTCGATGGAAGGCCCGACGCCGATCTCCGCGCTGATCCACGCGGCGACGATGGTGACGGCCGGCATCTTCATGGTGGCGCGCATGTCGCCGCTGTTCGAGCTGTCCGACGTGGCGCTCAGCTTCGTGCTGGTGATCGGCGCGATCACCGCGCTGTTCATGGGGTTCCTGGGCATCATCCAGAACGACATCAAGCGCGTCGTCGCGTACTCGACGCTGTCGCAACTCGGCTACATGACGGTGGCGCTGGGCGCCTCGGCCTACTCGGTCGCGGTGTTCCACCTGATGACGCACGCGTTCTTCAAGGCGCTGCTGTTCCTCGGCGCCGGCTCGGTGATCATCGGCATGCACCACGACCAGGACATCCGCAACATGGGCGGCCTGCGCAAGTACATGCCGATCACGTGGATCACGTCGCTGCTGGGCTCGCTCGCGCTGATCGGCACGCCGCTGTTCTCGGGCTTCTACTCGAAGGACAGCATCATCGAGGCGGTGCATGCGAGCCACCTGCCGGGCGCCGGCTTCGCGTATTTCGCGGTGATCGTCGGCGTGTTCGTGACGGCCTTCTATTCGTTCCGGATGTACTTCCTGGTCTTCCACGGCAAGGAGAACTTCCGCCACAAGCCGTTCCCGGGTGAGCATGATCATCACGATGACGAGCACGGGCACGACGAGCACGGCCACCACGAACCGCACGTGCCGCACGAGTCGCCGTGGGTCGTCACCGCGCCGCTGCTGCTGCTGGCGATACCGTCGGTCGTGATCGGCTTCATGACGATCCAGGGCATGCTGTACGGCGGCTTCTTCGAGGACTCGATCTTCGTCAACCCGGAAAAGCATCCGGCGATGGAAGAAATGAAGAACGAGTTCCACGGCGCCGTCGCGATGGCGCTGCACGGGCTCACGTCGCTGCCGTTCTGGCTGGCGCTGGCCGGCGTCGTCACCGCCTACGTGTTCTACATGGTCAAGCCGGCCATCCCGGCGTGGATCAAGTCGAAGTTCGGCTTCGTCTACACCGTGCTCGAGAACCGCTACTTCTTCGACTGGTTCAACGAGAACGTGCTGTCGGCCGGCGCGCGCCTGCTGGGCCGCGGGCTGTGGAAGGGCGGCGACGTCGGCATCATCGACGGCGTGCTGATCAACGGCTCGGCGCGTGCGATCGGTGCGCTGGCCTCGGTGGTGCGCGTCGTGCAGACCGGCTACCTCTACTGGTATGCGCTGGTGATGATCCTCGGCGTGATCCTCCTGATGACCTGGCAGCTGTGGAGCCCGCTGATGAGCGCGGCCGGCAGCCTGTTCGGCAAGTAAAAGCGGCACCGGAGAACAAGAACATGGGTTTGTTGAGCCTTGCCATCTGGCTGCCGATCGTCGCGGGCGTCGTCCTGCTGCTGGTCGGCCGCGACGAGCATGCCGATGCGGTGCGCTGGATCGCGCTGGTCGCCGCGATCGCGAGCTTCGCGGTCACGATTCCGCTGATCACCGGCTTCGATGCCGGCACCGCCGCGATGCAGTTCCAGGAGAACCTGGACTGGATCGAGCGCCTGAACGTGCACTACCACCTGGGGGTCGACGGCATCTCGGTGTGGTTCGTGCTGCTGACCGCCTTCATCACGATCATCGTCGTGATCGCCGCGTGGCAGGTGATCACCGAGCGCGTCAACCAGTACATGGGCGCGTTCCTGATCCTGTCGGGGATCATGGTCGGCGTGTTCAGCGCGCTCGACGGCCTGCTGTTCTACGTGTTCTTCGAGGCCACGCTGATCCCGATGTACATCATCATCGGCGTGTGGGGCGGCCCGCGCCGGGTGTACGCCGCGTTCAAGTTCTTCCTGTACACGCTGGCCGGCTCGCTGCTGATGCTGATCGCGCTGATCTTCCTGTACTTCAAGTCGGGCGGCAGCTTCGAGATCCTCGCGTGGCACAAGCTGCCGCTCAACATGAACACGCAGACGCTGCTGTTCTTCGCGTTCTTCGCGGCCTTCGCGGTCAAGGTGCCGATGTGGCCGGTGCACACCTGGCTGCCCGATGCCCACGTCGAGGCGCCGACCGGCGGCTCGGTGGTGCTGGCGGCCATCATGCTGAAGCTCGGCGCCTACGGCTTCCTGCGCTTCTCGATGCCGATCGCGCCCGACGCGAGCCATGCGTACGACTGGTTCATCATCGCGCTGTCGCTGATCGCCGTGGTCTACATCGGGCTGGTCGCGCTGGTGCAGCAGGACATGAAGAAGCTGGTGGCCTATTCGTCGATCGCCCACATGGGCTTCGCGACGCTCGGCTTCTTCATCTTCAGCGAACTGGGTGTGTCCGGCGCGCTGGTGCAGATGATCTCGCACGGTTTCGTGTCGGGGGCCATGTTCCTGTGCATCGGCGTGCTCTACGACCGCGTGCATTCGCGCGAGATCTCGAGCTACGGCGGCGTCGTCAACACGATGCCGAAGTTCGCCACGTTCGCGGTGCTGTTCGCGATGGCCAACTGCGGCCTGCCGGGCACCGGCGGCTTCGTCGGCGAGTGGATGGTGATCCTCGGTGCCGTGAAGGCCAACTTCTGGCTCGGCGCGCTGGCCGCCACCACGCTGGTGTTCGGCGCGGCCTACACGCTGTGGATGGTCAAGCGGGTCTACTTCGGCCCGGTGGCGAATGAAGACGTGCGTGCGCTCGAAGACATCAACGCCCGCGAATTCCTGATGCTCGCCCTGCTGGCCGTGGCCGTGCTGTGGATGGGCGTGTACCCGAAGCCCTTTACCGACACCATGCACGTCAGCGTCACCGAGCTGCTGAAGCACGTGGCCGTCTCGAAACTGAATTGAAGCGGCGGCAATGATGATCAAAGACATGAACTGGCTGGCCGTCTACCCGGAACTGGTGCTGCTCGTGATGGCCTGCGTGGTCGCGATGGTCGACCTGTGGGTCACCGACCCGAAGCGCACGCCCACCTACTGGCTGACGCAGGCGACGCTCGCCGTCGTCGGTGTCATGCACCTGGCGTACTTCGATGCCGGCTTCACCGTCTACGGCATGCAGCGCATGATGGTCACCGACCCGCTCGGCCACCTGCTGGGCTTCTTCGCGTCGCTGGCGGTGATGGTGACGCTGGTCTATGCCCGCCCGTATGCCGAGAGCCGCGACATGCTGAAGGGCGAGCTGTTCACGCTGTCGCTGTTCTCGATGCTCGGCATCTCGGTGATGCTGGCGGCGAACAACTTCCTGGTGGTCTACCTCGGCCTGGAGCTGATGTCGCTGTCGCTGTACGCGCTGACCGCGATGCGCCGCGACCATGCCCAGTCGACCGAAGCCGCGATGAAGTACTTCGTGCTCGGCGCGCTGGCCAGCGGCTTCCTGCTGTACGGCCTGTCGATGATGTACGGCGCGACCGGCTCGCTCGACATCCCGACGGTCTTCAACGCGATCGCCACCGGCCAGATCAACCCGACCGTGCTGGTGTTCGGCGTGGTGTTCATCGTCGCCGGCCTCGCGTTCAAGCTCGGCGCCGTGCCGTTCCACATGTGGCTGCCCGACGTCTACCACGGTGCGCCGACCGCGGTCACGCTGCTGATCGCCGGTGCGCCGAAGCTCGCGGCCTTCGCGATGACCTTCCGCCTGCTGGTGGAAGGCCTGTCGGGCGTGGCCGGCGACTGGCAGCAGATGATGATGGTGCTGGCGATCGCGTCGATGTTCCTCGGCAACCTCGCCGCCATCGCGCAGAGCAACCTGAAGCGGATGCTCGCGTACTCGACGATCGCGCAGATCGGCTTCGTGCTGCTCGGCTTCACGACCACGGTGATCACCGGCAACACGCTGTCGGCCTCGAACGGCTACAGCTCGGCGCTGTTCTACATGGTCACCTACGTCTTCACGACGCTCGGCACCTTCGGCGTGATCATGCTGCTGTCGCGCCAGGGCTTCGAGTCGGAGAACATCGACGACCTGAAGGGCCTGGGCAAGCGCAACCCGTGGTTCGCCGGCGTGATGGCGATCTTCATGTTCTCGTTGGCCGGCATCCCGCCGACGGTGGGCTTCTACGCCAAGCTCGCGGTGCTGCAGGCGCTGGTCACGACCAACGTGCCGTTCTACATCGGCGTCGCGGTGCTGGCGGTGATGCTGTCGCTGGTGGGCGCGTTCTACTACCTGCGCCTGGTGAAGGTGATGTACTTCGAGGACCCGGTCGACACGCATCCGGTGGTCGCCCCGAACGACGTGCGGGTGGTGTTGTCGCTGAACGGCGCGGCCGTGCTGTTCTTCGGGATCCTGCCCGGTGGCCTGATGGCGCTGTGCTCGCAGGCCATCCTGAAGGCTCTGTCCACCTAGAGGATGACCCACCCCCGAGGCGCTGCGCGCCTCCCCCTCGAGGGGGCGCCCCCAGTGGCCCGGCGGAGCCGGTTCCACGGGGGCCGCTGGATCGTTGCGGAATTGGCGTGCTGTCGGACAGGGCATCTTGCAAACGATCCCTTCCTTCCCGGCGTCTGCTGATAATGCGGGCATGAAAGTGCTCAACCTGTGCTGCGCGCACGACCACCGCTTCGAAGGCTGGTTCGGCTCGGAAGCCGATTTCCAGTCGCAGTTCGACGGCGGGCTGGTCGAATGCCCGCTGTGCGGCGACAAGACCGTCACCCGGCTGCCGAGCGCGCCGCGCCTGAACGTGTCGGGTGCGCGTGAGCCGAAGGCACCTGCGCCGCAGGCCGAGCATCCGGTGCCGGCCACGCCGGAGGCAATGACGATGCAGGCGATGTGGCTGAAGGCGGTGCAGCACGTGATGGCGAACACCGTCGATGTGGGCGAGCGCTTTGCCGAAGAGGCCCGGCGCATCCACTACGGAGAAGCCGAAGAGCGCGCGATCCGTGGCCGCGCGACGCGCGAGGATGCGCAGGCGCTGGCCGAGGAGGGCATCGACGTGATGTCGCTGCCGTTGCCAGCGGCTGCGAAAGGCACGTTGCAGTAGCAGTAGCCGTTGGGCGATCTGCTTGCGCCTTTGCCGAGCCAGCAGCTCGATGCGTGCCGAA
Organism: Rhizobacter sp. P3_C12; assembly: GCF_056402735.1. NCBI lineage: Bacteria > Pseudomonadati > Pseudomonadota > Betaproteobacteria > Burkholderiales > Sphaerotilaceae > Rhizobacter > Rhizobacter sp. P3_C12. The sequence continues at coordinate 9,385 of NZ_JBFUGW010000066.1, read as the reverse complement.
TACAAGCACGACTTGTAGCCCGGGTGCCAACCCGGGAATCAACCCTCATTTGTTCGCTTGTCACAGTCGACCGCACCGGCCGGCGAGCCACAGCCTCCCCGCACGCGCCTTTTCGCGCGGATGCGGACCCGGATTCCCATCCGGGCTACACGACCCTTCCGGGATTCATCAGGCCGTTCGGATCCAGCGCCTTCTTGATGCTGCGCATCATCCCCAGCGCCACCGGCGACTTGCGCATGGCCAGCTCGTCGCGCTTCAACGCACCGATCCCGTGCTCCGCCGAGATCGACCCGCCACACGCTCCCACCGCGTCGTAGACGATGGTGTTGACCGCCGCCTCGTGCTGCTGCAGGAACTGCTTCGCATCGCCGCCTTCGGGCGCCTGCACGTTGTAGTGCAGGTTGCCGTCGCCCAGGTGGCCGAAGTTGACCAGCCGAACCCCCGGCAACGCGGCGCGCAAGGCCGCATCGGTGGCGGCGACGAAGTCGACGATGCGCGACACCGGCAGCGAGATGTCGTGCTTGATGTTCAGGCCTTCCTCCGACTGCGCCAGCGGGATCGACTCGCGCAGGTGCCACAGGCCGTTCGATTGCTCGATGCTCTCGGCCACCGCGGCATCGGTGATCAGCCCACGCTCCAGCGCGGTTTCCAGCAGGCCCTCGAACAGCGCCCGGGCGTGCGCCTCGCCCTCGGTGTCGGACTGCTCCAGCAGCACCGTCCACGGCGACGGCGGCAAGGGCTGGCGCAGTTGCGGGTAGTGGCGGCGCACCAGCCCGAGTGCGAACTCGCCCATCAGCTCGAACCCGGTGAGCCCTGCGCCCAGCCGCGCCTGCGCGAGCTGCAGCAGCGCGACGGCGGACGGCAGGTCCGGCAGCGCGGCCAGTGCCGTCAGCGTCGCCGCGGGCTGCGGGTAGAGCTTCAGCGTGGCCGCGGTGATGATGCCGAGCGTGCCCTCGCTGCCGATGAAGAGATCGCGCAGGTCGTAGCCGGTGTTGTCCTTGCGCAGGCCGGACAGCCCGTGCCACACCTCGCCCTGCGCGGTGACGACCTCGAGCCCCAGGCACAGCTCGCGCGCATTGCCGTAGCGCAGCACCTGCGTGCCGCCGGCATTGGTCGCGAGGTTGCCGCCGATCGTGCAGCTGCCCTCGGCGGCGAGGCTGAGCGGGAACAGCAGGCCCTCGGCCGCAGCCGCCTCCTGCACCGACTGCAGCACGCAGCCGGCCTCGACCGTCATCGTCAGGTTGGCCGCATCGATGCTGCGCACCCGGTCCATGCGCGACAGCGTCAGCAGCACCTGGGTGCCGCTGTCGTCCGGCACGCCGCCGCCGACCAGCCCGGTGTTGCCGCCCTGCGGCACGAGGGCCGTGTCGTGCCGCGCGCAGACGGCGACCACCTGGGCCACCTCGTCGGTCGAGCCCGGCCGCACGACGGCCAGCGCGCGGCCGCGGTAGCGCTTGCGCCAGTCCTGCTCGTAGCCGGCCAGGTCGCCGTCGGTCAGCACATTGGCCGGGCCGACGATCGCACGCAGCGATTCGAGCAGCAGCGGCTTCATGCGGCCTCCTTCGCGGATCCGGCGGGGGCGGCATGCCCGAGCCGCCAGCGCACATGCAGCCCGCAGGCGGCGAACAGCACCACGCACAGCAGCACCTCGACGAGGCCGAGCACCGCGCCGGCTCCGCGGTCGCTGCCGGCGCGCACCACGCCTTCGATGAAATAGAGCCACACCAGCAGGCTGACCCAGCGGTAGGTGTACATGCGGTGGCGCAGCAGCCCGGCCAGCGCGAAGGCGAGCGGCAGCACCTTCAGGGCGAGCCAGGTGCCGCCCGGCCGCAGCGGCGCGAGCCACAGCTCCCAGGCCACGCCGAGCACGATGAGCCCGGCGACGCTGCCGACCGCGAGCGCGCGGGTCCACAGCACGACAGCAGGAAGGGGGGCGGAGGAGGCGGAAGGAGCAGGGGGCGCAGTCATCGCTGGCTATGATGCCATCGATGAATCTCCCGACACGCGCCGAAGCCCAAGCCCTGACGTTGACATGGCGGCAGCAGTTCTCGCGCGCACTGCAGACGCTGCAGACCTGGCCGTGGCTCGAGACGCTGATCACGCTGCGCCAGCGCTTCCGCGAGGACCGCCTGGGCCTCACCGCCAGCAGCCTGACCTTCACGACGCTGATCTCGCTGGTGCCGCTGGTCACGGTGATGCTGGCGGTGTTCACCGCGTTCCCGATGTTCTCGAGCTTCCAGGATGCGCTGCAGAAGTACTTCCTGCAGAGCCTGGTGCCCGACTCGATCGCCAAGCCGGTGCTGGGCGCGCTGACGCAGTTCGCGAGCAAGGCGAACCGGCTCGGCACCTTCGGCCTGGTGCTGCTGGTGTTCACCGCGCTCGCGCTGATGCTGACGATCGACCGCACGCTGAACGCGATCTGGCGCGTGCCCAAGCCGCGGCCGATCGCACAGCGTGTGCTGGTGTACTGGGCGGCCGTCACGCTCGGGCCGCTGCTGCTGGGCGTGAGCCTGTCGCTCACCTCGTACGCGATCTCGGCCTCGCGCGGCGTGGTCGGCGTGATGCCGGGCGGCGTCAGCTTCCTGCTGAACGTGCTCGAGTTCGCGCTGCTGTCGGCGGCGATGGCGGGCCTGTTCCACTACGTGCCGAACACGCTGGTGCGCTGGCGGCATGCCGCGGCGGGCGGGGTGTTCGTCGCGGCCGGCTTCGAGGTCGCGAAGAAGGGCCTGGGCTGGTACCTGAGCTCGGTGCCGACCTACACCACGCTGTACGGCGCGTTCGCGACGGTGCCGATCCTGCTGATCTGGATCTACCTCGGCTGGGTGATCGTGCTGCTGGGCGCGGTGGTCGCCGCCTATGCGCCGAGCCTGCAGATGCGCGTGATCCGCCGGCCGTCGACGCCGGGCTACCTGTTCCAGCTGGCGGTGGGCATGCTGCGCGAGCTGGCGCAGGCGCGGGCGCTCAGCACGCACGGCATCAGCGCGGCGCAGCTGTCGGAGACGCTGCGCACCGATCCGCTGCAGATCGAGCCGCTGCTCGACACGCTGGTCGCGATCGACTGGGTCGGCCGGCTCGACGAGGAGGGCAACTCGCGCTACGTGCTGCTGTGCGACCCGGCGACCACCTCGGCGCAGCCGCTGATCGCCCAGGTGCTGCTTGACCCGACGCCGACGCTGCGCGGGTTCTGGCACCGGGCGCAGTTCGGCAACATGATGTTGAAGGACGTGATCGCGGCGGATTGAACGCGGGGTGGGTGCATCTGTGTCGGCCGCGGGATGGAACCTCGCGAGTGTGAGCGACCACAGAGCCGTTTCTGGTTTCCTGCGCCTCTCACCAYGCATCGACTGCCCTCCGGCCCTCCGGTCTTCATTCCGAATGTTCCTCAGGCCTCGCGGGACACGGCGCGGAACAGCCATGCGCTCTACAAGGCAAATGCGGCAACCACGCTGGGTGCTTGCGTGGGGCTGCCGGAATTGACGGCGATGCTCGCCCTCAGGGATCGATGGATACCCGAGGATCCGCTTCGCGAATGCGTGCAATGGATGGCTGTTCTCCACCCCGAGCGGCGATGTCTCCTGGCCGAGCTGGAGACGGTTCGTTCCACATTGCTGGAGGCAGCTTCCGTCGACGACCGGGGCGGTCGGGTAGGTGCCATCAAGCGGGCCGCGATGTCGCTGCGCCGGTTGGCTGACCAATGGCGTGCAGCTCCATTCTTCACTGGCCGACAGTCGCTCGAAAAGATCCTCCGCGATATGTCCCACCCACAGCACACGGTGTCTGATGATTGGGGCGAGCTGATCGTTGCGATCAGGCGTTTGAACCTCGCCATCGAGTGGCCCGCTGCTGCGCCGACTGATGGCGTGCATGTCCGAGGTCAACTGCACGCGATCGGTGAAGCGCTCAGATGCGCGACATGGACTCCGCAACTGCAGACCCGGGCATTTTTCAGTTCGTGCGATCGGTTGGGCTCGCTCCCGTTGACGGGATCCGAATGGCTGAGGGCCGGACTGCCCTGGTTTCGTTCCAAGGTCTTCACAGCCGAGACGCCGGAACAACTGGCCGATGCCGTTCAATGGCTGGCCAGCGTCGTGGAGAAGCAGACTTTTCTGGCCGAACTGGCGGCGATCCAATCCGAGCCGTGGCGCGCGGTCACCGCCGGCAATCGTGGCGATGGCCGAGACATCGAGTGCGCACTGCGCATGCTTGCAGGGCAGCTGGGGCGCTACCAAGATCTGCTGCGCAGGCTTGCGGAGGCAGGCCTGATCGCGGCTGCATTGCCCGATCCCGCCGATGCCGTTGGGGAACGCAGGATCAGCCTGTTGTTCACCATCCAACGGATGGAGCATGCGGTATCGGATATCGACACCTCGCCCCCTTGCTGCCCGTCCCTCACCTGTCAGCAGGCTGCGGCGGAGATCGCGGCACATGCCGTGTCATTGGAAATGGGCCGCCTGAATCGACGCCAGAAGGCAGACGCTGTCAGGGCACTGTGTTGCACGATGACCCAACTTCCGGTCGCCGTGGGGAAACGCTGGCATTTTCAAGTGCGCTGCGTGATTGCCGAGGTATCGGAAGCTGTCGACGTCATTGGGTTGAAATCGATTCTGCAAAAATTCGCCGCTCAGCTGCGATCAGCCCCGTTGCTCGCATGAATCACACAATTCTTGCCCCGCCGCTTCGCGCAGTACATCGCATCGTCCGCCAGCTGCAGCAGCCGCTGCGGGTTCTGCGCATCGCCGGGCGCGAGCGCATAGCCGATGCTCGCGCTGATGCCGTGCCGGTCGACGGCTGCCACCGCCGACAGCATGTGCAGCGCGAGCGCATGCGCACCGGCGGTGTCGCGCACCGCTGCCAGCACCAGGAACTCGTCGCCACCGAAGCGGCCCACCGCATCCTCGGCCCGCACCGAGGACTGCAGCGCGCGCGCCACCGCCACCAGCAGCTCGTCACCCATCCGGTGCCCCAGCCGGTCGTTCACCGACTTGAAGCCATCGAGGTCGACGAAGAACAGCGCCACCGGCAGCTGCACCGCATCGAGCAGTGCCGCCTCGATGCGGTCCATCATCGTGCGCCGGCTCAGCACGTCGGTCAGCGCGTCGCGCTCGACGCTGCGCTTGAGCTGCTGCTGCGTGATCGTCAGCTCGTGCACGTCGACCGTCACGGTGTAGACGCCGATCACCTCGCCGCAGGCATCGAAGTCGGGCACGTAGCTGGTGCGCATCCAGCGCTGCCCCAGGCTGACCAGGTCGACCATGCGCGCGTACTGCACCGTGTGCCCGGCCAGCGCCTGCACGAAGTACGGCTCGTGCTCGGCCCAGCGCTTGGAGCCGCGCACATCGCCGATCGGCCGGCCGAGCAGCTGCTTCGGCTGCTGGCCGGTCGCCTCGACGTAGGCCTTGTTGACGAAGCGCAGCACGAAATCGCGGTCGACGTAGGTCAGCGGGAACGGGATGTTCTCGGTGAAGCGGTCGAGCCGCTGGCGTGCGGCGACCAGCGCCTCGCGCTCCAGCACGTCCTGGTGGATGTCGATCGCGATCGTGAAGATGCCGTCGACGCGGCCGGCCGGGTCGAGGTGCGGCAGCACCTGGATGCGGGCCCAGCGGCCGGCATGGCAGCCATGCTTCAGCCGCCGCTCATAGTTGACGGTGCGGCCTTGCGCGGCCTGCGCGAACGCCACGCTCGCGCGCTCCCAGGCCTCGTCGCCGTACAGCTCGGCCAGCGTGTGGCCCAGCAGCTCTTCGCGGCCGCGCTGCGCCCAGTTCAGGTAGGGGTCGTTGCAGAACACCAGCCGGTGCTGCAGGTCCCAGCGTCCGATCGGCAGGTCGATCGCATCGATCAGCCGCTCGATGTGCGCGAGCTGCTCGAGGACGGGCAGGTCTTTGGCGTCCATGGCCTTCTGGTGTCGACAGGTGCTAGAACGGGATCCTGCCCACCCAGATGTCCTTGTACATGACCCAGTCGCCCATGAAGCTGTACAGCGGCCGCTTGAACGAGGCCGGCCGGTTCTTCTCGAACACGAAGTGCCCGACCCACGCGAAGCCGTAGCCGCACAGCAGCGCATACACGAAGTAGAGCGGCTGGCCGCGCACGAGACCGGTCACGAGGCACAGCAGCGCCAGGCTCGAGCCGATGAAGTGCAGGCGGCGGCAGGTGCGGTTCGCATGCTCGCCGAGGTAGTACGGGTAGAACGCTGCAAAGGTTTTCAGCGACTTGATGGACGTGGCATCGGGAGGAACGGTACTGCTGTTCATGGGGCTTCCTCCGAAATGAAGGCCTGGATCGCATTCAACACGGCGTCGGGCGCCTCTCCCATCAGGGAATGCCCGGCCGGCAACTGCAGAACCTTCGCATGCAACGCCTGGGCCAGCGCGGCGCTCGCCTTCGGCGGCGTCATCTGGTCGTGCGCGCCGACGATCATCAGGCTGGCGCAACGCACGCGGGCAGCCGCTTCGAGCCCGCCGGCGTAGCGGTTGCACACCTGGAAATCCTGGTGAAACAGGTTGCCGTGCCCCGCGGCGGCGTAGCCGGCCTGCAGGCGGCGCATCAGCGCCCGGTTCGCACCGTGCAGCGAGAAACCCGGCGCCGGCGCCGAAGGCTTGGCGGCGTGGCCGGCGTGCGAGAACGCGTTGACCCTGTCGATCGCCTTCAGCGGCTCGTCCAGCGAGGTCGACAGCAGCGTGTCGGACACCTTCATCGGGTACGCCGGGCCGAGCAGCACCAGCCGGCTCGCGCGCTCGCCGAGCCGGGCGGCGGCTTCGAGCGCGATCAGCGAGCCCATGCTGTGGCCGACCAGGGCGGCACGCTCGATGCCGGCCGCGTCCAGCAGCGCGAGCAGCCAGTCGGCGCAGGCCTCGACGCTCGCCAGTGCCGGCCCGTCGCTGCGGCCGTGGCCGGGCAGGTCGGGCACCAGCACCGCACGGCCGTGGTGCGCGAGCGAGCGGCTCTGCAGCCCCCACACGCTGTGGTCGTGCATCGCACCGTGGATGAACACGACGGCCGGCAGCGACACGTCGAGCACCTTGCCGCCGGTGTAGACGAAGGCCGCACGGCCCTGCACCTCGAACTTCATGCGCCACCCGCCTTCTGCGCGGCCCGCAATGCGCGCGACAGGTCGTCGATCAGGTCGTCGGCATCCTCCAGGCCGATCGACAGCCGGATCGTGCCCTGCGTGATGCCGGCCTGCGCGAGCGCGGCATCGTCCATGCGGAAATGCGTGGTCGTCGCCGGATGGATCACCAGCGAGCGGCAGTCGCCGACGTTGGCCAGGTGCGAGAACACCTTCAGCGCCTCGATGAAGGCACGGCCCTGCGCGCGCTGGCCCTTCAGGTCGAAGCTGAACACCGAGCCGCTGCCGCGCGGCAGCAGGCGTTTCGCGAGTTCGTGATCGGGGTGGGTCGGCAGGTCGGGGTGGCCGACGCGCGCGACCATCGGTTGCGCGGCCAGGAAGGCGACCACCTTGCGCGCGTTCGCGATGTGCCGTTCCATCCGCAGCGACAGCGTCTCGACGCCCTGCAGGATCAGCCACGCGGTGTGCGGGCTCATGCAGGCGCCGAAGTCGCGCAGCCCCTCGCGCCGTGCGCGCAACAGGAAGGCGCCGACGGTGCTCTCCTCGCTGAACACCATGCCGTGGAAGCCGTCGTAGGGGCGCGTCAGCTCGGGGAATCGACCGGAGGCGTCCCAATCGAACTGCCCGCTGTCGACCAGCACGCCGCCGATCACGGTGCCGTGGCCGCTCAGGAACTTGGTGGCCGAGTGGTAGACGAGGTCGGCGCCGTGGTCGAACGGGCGCATCAGCCACGGCGAGGTCAGCGTCGAGTCGACCAGCAGCGGTAGCCCGTGCGCGTGCGCGATCGCGCTGACGGTGGGGATGTCGAGCACGTCCAGCCCGGGGTTGCCGACGGTCTCGCCGAACAGCAGCCGCGTCGTCGGGCGGATCGCGGCGCGCCAGCCATCGATGTCGCCGGGGCGCACGAAGGTGGTTTCAATGCCGAAGCGCGCCAGCGTGTAGTGCAGCAGGTTGTGCGAGCCGCCGTACAGCGCGCTGCTCGCGACGATGTGCGAGCCCGCACCGGCCAGCGTGCAGATCGCCAGGTGCAGGGCAGCCTGCCCGCTGGCGGTCGCGATCGCGCCGGTGCCGCCTTCGAGCGCCGCGACGCGTTCCTCGAGCACCGCGGTGGTCGGATTCGAGATGCGGCTGTAGACGTGTCCCGAGCGCTCCATGTTGAACAGCGCCGCGGCATGGTCGCTGCTCTCGAACACGAAGCTGGTGCTCAGGTGGATCGGCACCGCGCGGGCGCCGGTGGAGGGGTCGGGGCCGGCGCCTGCGTGCAGCGCGAGCGTGTCGAAGCCGGGGTCGGATGGGCCGGGCATGGGATCTCCTGTCGTTCTTCGCGGCCGCCGGAGGCACCTCGTGGGTGCAGCCGGGGATGTTGTTGTGAAGAATTGTGGGCTATATTGGCCCGACACACCCCCAAGGAGAGGACCCATGAAAGTCGCAGACATCCTGCGTGTCAAGGGCGGCACGCTTTTCACTGTTTCGCCCGACCAGCCGCTGGCGCATGCCGTGCGCACGATGGCCGAGCGCGACATCGGGTCGCTGGTGGTGATGGAGCACGGCGACCTCGCCGGCATGCTCACCTTCCGCGAGGTGATCCTGGCCGTGGTCGGCAACGGCGGCACGGTCGGCACGACCATCGTGCGCACCGTGATGGACGATCACCCGCTCACCTGCACGCCCGAGACCGAGATCGACGAGGTGCGCCGCATGATGCTCGAGCGCCACGCCCGCTACATGCCGGTGATGACGCAGCGCACGCTGATGGGCGTGATCTCGTTCTACGACGTCGCGAAGGCGGTGGTCGACAGCCAGGACTTCGAGAACCGGATGCTGAAGGCCTACATCCGCGATTGGCCCGTCGAAGACCAACAACCTATTAATTGACCCACCCCCGAGGCGCTCACGCGCCTCCCCCTCGAGGGGGCGCCGCCAGCGGCCCGGCAAAGCCGGTTCCGCGGCGTCCGCTGGGTTGCCTTCGCTGAACGCTCGGCAATGAAAAAGCCCGCTCGTTGCCAAGCGGGCTTTTGCTTTTCAGCGATGGGATCAGAAGCTGTGGCGGATGCCGGTGGTGAACTCGGTGATGTTGCGGTCCCCTGCCGTCGTCAGGCCGGCCGGCACGGCGCTGGCCCAGCGGTCGGCGTAGCCGTCGCCTTCGTTCTTGAAGCGGGTCACCGCGCTGTACAGCGCCGTGCGCTTCGACAGGTCGTACTGGTAGCCCACGCCGAAGGCCTGCGTCTTGCCTTCGTTCAYGTTCTTGGCCTTGTTCTGCACGTACTGCGCACGCACCGTGTTCGCGCCGAAGCGGTAGTCGCCGCCGACCCAGAAGCC